>JARIGM010000019.1 GCA_029288865.1 Candidatus Kaiserbacteria bacterium | reverse complement strand
GGGACACCCGGGGTTTTTTATTTTTCTCTATTTCTTGAGTTGAGCGTCAAGCAACGCCGTCACCGTCGCATAATCCTTCATGCCCTGAAGAAGCGTCGTGCCAACGATCACGCTTGGCGTGCCCTGGATTCCATAGCCCTGTGCTTCCGTGAAGGTCGCTTGGGTTGCAGCATCGTATTCAGCTTTCTTTGCCTTTACCTGAGCCGCAACCTTAGCAGCATCGATGCCACTCACGGTTGCAGTCAGCTTCTGGATGGAAGCCTCGTCGCCGAAGCCCTTGTTCTCCTCGTCCTGCGCTGCGAACATCGCCGTGTACCATGCGTAGAACTTATCCGGGTAGAGATCCCAAATCGCATGCTCGTACTCCGATGCGACGAGCGAATCAGGACCGATGAAGTCGAAATCCTTGAAGACGACCTTCACCTTTCCAGTCTGGACGTAGTTGGTATAGATCTGCGAGAGGACAGTCTGATCGAACTGCTTGCAGTATGGACACTGATAGTCGAAGAAGAGCGCCATCTCGACTGGAGCATTCGCATTGCCGACGATCGGATCACCCTGTGTCTTCACATTCTTAATATCGACAGCTGGGGATGCTGGCTGACCATTCGTGCCAGTCGATGCTTGCTGCGTTGTTGGTTGCAAGCCGTGACCGAAGTACACCGCTGCGGCAAGAATAATAAGACCTACCAAGACCGAAACGGCAGTGCCGTACTTCTCAAACCAATTAGCGCTCTTTGATGCGTGATCATTATCCATGTTATGACTTCTTAGTTGCTGATTTCTTTGCAGGCGCTTTTTTCGCCGCCGTCTTTGCTGCCTTCTTTACCGGCATAGCTGCACTCTTCTCGCTCTTCTTCGCAGTCTTCTGTACTTCTGCTTGAAGCTCCTGCCAATTCGCTTTCAACTCCTTCGCTGCTTCGAGGAGATCTTCCTTGCGGACATTGCGAGCAGTCTCATATGTCTTCGCTGCACGATCTACGATCATAGCGACGGCTTTCTTATCAAACTTGTCGATCTTCTTCGCTTCCTTCACGACCGTATTCTTGAGATCCTTCGTCCACTTCGCTGCTGCGGCGCGATGCTTCTTCGCGCCCTTTGCTCCATAAAAATAGTAACCAGCTCCGGCTGCTGCTGCGGCAAGCACTCCGGCACCGATCTCAGCAGCGAGCATTCCCCCTCCGCTTTTCTTCGTATCTGTTTTCTTTCCTGCCATATGCTGTGTGTTAAAGGTGCTATTAGTAAGTGTCTGCTACTTCTTCCGTTTCTTCGATGGAAGCAGACTCGTGCCAGCCTTGATCGCTTGTATAAGCAGCGCCAAGAGCCCGTTCACCCCGTCCGTTACTTTTTCGCGAACTGAATCCATGTCATCACGGATGGATGTCGCTTCATCCTCGACGATCTCCGCGATGCGGGTCACCGTACGCACGAACTTGATCGCGTAGACGATGAGTACGGCGAGCAGGATCGCGAGCACGACGAACCCTATCGTCGCGACGACAAAGAAGATATCCATTTTTGCGAGTTCAGTCATTGGTAAGTACCGGACCTGCGGGTACCCCTCTAGTGTACCACTTCCACCATTTATGCAACTGGCGTCTGAAGGAGGGATGAACAAGCAAAGATGCTGCGGTATAAAATAAAATCCCTCGGATTTTGAAATCCGAGGGATGTGTACCTTTAGTTAGAACTTTCGGCAAATGAGTCGTGGATTCCGAAACCTGGTACAGTTAACCAGGATTTCAGCCGAATCCAAATACATACCTCCCTTACCACGCAAGTCACAAGTGATGTAGATCACCTTTCCACCCGCATACAAGAGGTTCATTCGGCCATTTTTATCCAGAAGGCCGTCCGCATAGGAGGATCCATCAATTAAGTCCGCAAGCAGACCTAACGCACTGGAAGAGTCCTGTTGGAAACAACGAGTGCCGAAGTCTGAGATGCTGTTCCAGTCGCCATATTCACCAGGCATATCATAAACAGCAATGGGATCCCAGCTATAATGGCCTTCACCTGAACAAAACTGGGACAATATTTGTGATTTGAATTGTTTGGAAGTCCTGAGACCAGGTCGGTCGCTGAAGAATTGGCGCACATTGAGTTTCCGATAACCGTGACTCCGCTTATCTCCAACTTCCACCTCTTTTGCAGTGGTGGGTACAGGAATGACTCTCTCCACCTTTTCCATTCGTGCGCCGTTTTGGAGAAACTCCGTGAATCGGACACCCGCACCCTGCGCGTCTTGAATGACCGCCTTTTGCAGGTTTGAACCACTGAAGTCAATTTGGTCCCAGCGCGCATTGCTAGCTAGCACAGCCATAATCGCGTGGGATTGATTGATGTCAACCATGATGTGTACTCCTGATGTGCGTTTGGTCGCTCTGCGAAAGTGCAGAGTTGGATTGGACGCGTGCCGCTTTGGTTTGTTACGGCAGAAAATACCCCTTAGCAGGTACTTTCTGCCGTAACAAACGCATGTTTACAAATAACAATCCCACTAATACTAGTGTATAGTATTAGTGGGATTTGTCAATACCCAACCCTCCTTGGGGAAAACAGGATGTCTAGCGCTTCTCGATGAACGTGAGCGCCTTGCCGGTCACGCCTGCACGGCCAGTACGGCCGATACGGTGCGTGTAATCCTCGTACGTCGCAGGAAGATCGAAGTTGATCACGTGCGAGACGCCGGAGATGTCGAGACCGCGTGCCGCGACGTCAGTCGCGACGAGCACGTTCACGTGATCCTGCTTGAAAAGGCCGAGAGCCTTCTGTCGCTTGCCGTGCGTCTTATCGCCATGGATAGACTCAGACTTGATTCCCTGCTGGTTCAAGTCGCGAGTGAGGCGCTCGACGCCGTGCTTGGTGCGGCCGAAGACGATCACCTTGTTGAACTCTTTCGAATCCTTGAGCATAGCTGCGAGGACCTCGAACTTGTTCTCGCCTGGCTTGATGAATACCACGTCCTGATCGATGGTTTCCGCAGTGTCGCGGGTCTTCACCGATACGCGGACCGGGTCATGCAAGAAGTCACCGATAAGCTTCTCGATCTCGCGTGAAAGCGTAGCCGAGAAGAAGAGTGTGTGATGTCCCTTCGGCATCTGGCCGAGGATAGCGCGCATATCGGGGATGAATCCCATGTCGAGCATGCGGTCTGCCTCGTCGAGAACGACCGTGTTGAACGCGCTGAACTTGAGTTCGCCGCGCTCAGCGAGATCCTTCAAGCGTCCTGGAGTACCGATAACGAAGCTCGGATCACGGCGAAGCACGCGTATCTGCGGAAGGATATTCGCACCGCCGACACAAGTAACTGAGTTGATCTGAAGCATGCGAGCGAATCCGTAGAACTCCTGCTCGATCTGGATAGCGAGCTCACGGGTCGGGACCATGATGAGCACGCGCTCCTTCTTGCCGAGTTCGCGGAACTTGAGCACCTTGTCGATAAGCGGGATCAAGAAGGCGGCAGTCTTGCCGGTTCCAGTCTGCGCCATGCCGACGATGTCGCGCCCTTCAAGGACGTGCGGGATCGACTGATCCTGGATCGGGGTCGGCTTGGTGTAACCCTTCTTGATGATGTTCTCCTTAAGACGATCATCGATCGCGAAGTCTACGAACTGGTGAGTCGGGACATATACCTCAGGCTCCTTGCCGGGTACTGCTTTGTTGATAAGTTTTGAGAGGTCCACGGACATCTCCTCGAAGCCGCGCTTGCCGCCGCCTCCACGAGAACGGTTACCGCCAAATGAGCGACCACCACCAAAGGAAGAGCCGCCGCGACGATCGCCTCCAAATGAGCGATCCCTTGAACCTCCTTGTGAATTAGAACCTGATGAGCGACCGTATCCACCGGTTTGCGGAGGACGACGACCGTCTGTACGACGAATGTATGTTGTTGCCATTTATAGTTAGTTGAATGACGCGCTTCTTTGATGCTGTTTGCAACTGTCGCAAGGTGCGCGCGGTATGTAATCGGAGGAAGTTCCTACCGTACCGATCTCGAGAGTTTGCAGGCTGGCCCTGGGATTGCCCGTGGGGCTCTGTGCCTGGTCCTGAGCGACTCTCAAGACAGTAAACAGGTAGAGATTGGTTACTCGTGATAATAGCATATCCCCTCTATTTTGCAATAGCCATTGCATTTGGCGAGCGGAGTGGGACAATGTACACATACCATTAATTCCCACCCTGTATGAAGTTTGGATTTGGAAACAAGATGAATAAAATGCCGAGCCCGAAAGAGCCCGCCTCAAAAGCCGAGCAGCATGACCCACACGTGAAGGCTATGCTCCGAGAACTTGTAAGTGAGGTAGCAAAGAACGGAAATATACCTTTCTCGGAACTTCAGGCGAACACCGCCGCTACGCTTCTTATGGATAAGGAGGCTCGCAATAATAATCCGTTGACGGCAGAAAGAATTGAAGATCCAAGTTATGAAGCCAAAATTATGGAAATAATCCAAAGCCGTACCGGAATTGAGCCAGGCGGAATCGTTCAGGATCTAACCGTCGGCCCCGATGGGCTCGTTAAAGGAAGAAACATGTCTGCAAGCGCGATGGCAGATATGGGAGAACAGCTGCGCGAGAACCCGAACGACATTACGAAGGGTTAAATCAGGAAAATAGAAAGCCGGTCATCATTGGATGACCGGCTTTTGTCGTATTCGCTCGGATTCTGCCGTAGCAAAAGCGAGGATCAACAGTTGTTGTCGCGGGGAGGGAAACTCGTGTCGCAGCATCTCCAGGAACTTGGGATCCACATGGAAAGTACTTAGTATCATCTGGATCGCAGTGACAGCCTTTTTTTCTGCTGCAGACAGGAGCTCGTTCTGAGCACTCATCACCAATACTCCACTTTTACATCTGAAATTATAATGACACAGGTGTGGAAATTACGCAAGTCTAGGTGCCTCGGCGTTTGCGGGTCGCTGCGGCCTTCTTAGCAGAGGCTTTGCGCGCGGCTGCAGGCCGCGCAGCGGATGCTTCACCGCCCTTCTTCCCTCCTCGCACTCCGCCGATCTTGCCACCCTTCTTCATAGGCGCGTGATTCTCTTTCTTGTCTTTGCCGGAACCGCTCTTGCGGCCTCCGCCAGAAATCTTGTTCTCGGTTGCCCAAGCGCGTCGCTCAGCTTCCTTTTTCGAGACGCCTCGCTTTTCATATCCCTCCTCGATGTGTTCTGCCTGACGTTTCTGCTTTGCGGTATAGGCAGATTTGTCTCCACGCGGCATAGCAGTCTGTGAATTAGGTGACCGGGTTACGGCCTTGGATAACGCGGATCAGGACCATGACGATCGCGACCACGAGCAACAGATGTATGAATCCTCCGAGCGTGTATGCGGTCACGACACCGAGTGCCCAGAGAACGAGTAAGATAACAGCGATGGTAATAAGCATATCGGTCGAATTAATTGGTACCTCATCTTTATAAACAAAACCACCTGAAGAAATCGTGAGACTCTTCAGGTGGTTTTATTTTCGGCGATGATTAGTCCTTGCGACGAGCTTTCGCGCGATCAGTTTCCGTGAGGAACTGCTTGCGGAGACGGACGGATTCAGGAGTGATCTCGAGGTATTCATCCTCGCCCATCACTTCGAGACCGCGTTCGATCGTGAGTGCGTACGCTGGCACGAGCGTGATTGCTTCGTCGTTACCAGATGAACGGACGTTCGTGAGATTCTTTCCCTTAGTCGGGTTCACCATCATCTCCTCGCCCTTCGACGTGTTTCCGATAACCATACCTTCATACACTTCAGTCGCTGGAACGATGTAGAGCACGCCGCGATCCTGGAGACTCCAAAGCGCATAGCCGAGTGCTTTGCCTGGCGCCATTGAGATCATAGAACCAACCTGGCGCTTCTTGATCTCACCTGCATATGGACGGAAGCCGATGAAGCGCGACGAGAGAATTCCTTCGCCCTTCGTGTCGATCACGAACTGGTTGCGGTAGCCGAGGAGACCGCGTGTAGGACCTTCGAACGTAAGGCGCACGAGGTCATCCTTCTGCGTGAGGTTCTGCATGACGAATGCGCGTGTGCCGAGGCGCTCGATGATCGCACCTTGGAATTCGCTTGGCGTATCGATGATGACTTCCTCGTATGGTTCCATCTTCTTGCCCTCTTCTTCGCGGATGATTACCTGCGGCTGTGAGACTTGGAGTTCGTATCCAGCACGGCGCATGTTCTCGAGAAGCACGGCGATGTGGAGCTCGCCACGACCCGAGACCTTGAACGCATCTGGCGATACGAAATCAACCTTAAGACCCACGTTCACTTCGAGTTCCTTCTCGAGATATTCGCGGAGCTGGCGGCTCGTGACATACTTTCCTTCGCGGCCTGCGAATGGTGAGTTGTTCACGAGGAAGTTCACGGTGATGGTCGGTTCGTCGATCGCGATCGCTGGAAGCGGTTCTGCATCAGGCTCTGTAGAGACAGTTTCACCAATAAAGATGTCCGGAAGACCTGCGATGATGACGATGTCCCCTGCCTGTGCCTCAGCGACATCAGTACGCTCGAGACCTGTGAAAGTGAAGATCTTCGTGAGCTTACCCGTGCGGCTTGAGCCGTCTGGTTTCTTAACCGTCACATTCTGTCCTGCCTTGAGAACGCCTTCATAGATACGGCAGATCGCGAGACGGCCAAGGAAGTTGTCGTACGCGAGGTTGAATGCCTGCAAGCGCATCGGCTTTGCAACCATCTCGGGAGTTGAAGCTGGTGGTACGAGTTCGAGCACTGTATCAAGAAGTGGTGTAAGATCCTTGCGTTCATCGCTAAGGTTTTTCATTGCAACGCCTTCGCGTCCGATCGCGTAGACAGTGGTGAAATCAGCCTGCTCATCAGTTGCGCCGAGTTCGAGGAAGAGCTCGAGCACCTGCTCTTCTGCGCGAGCCGGATCAGCGGCTGGTTTGTCGATCTTGTTGAGGACCACGATCGGCTTGAGACCAAGTTCAAGGGATTTCTTGAGTACGAACCGAGTCTGTGGCATCGGACCTTCCTGCGCATCCACAATGAGGAGCACCGAGTCGATCGAACGAAGCACGCGCTCAACTTCTGAACCGAAGTCAGCGTGGCCTGGAGTGTCCACGATATTAATCTTCGTACCTTTATATGTGATGGAGACGTTCTTTGAGTAGATGGTGATGCCGCGCTCCTTCTCGATCGAGTTCGAGTCCATTGAGACGCCGGTCGCGACTGCGCCGGTTTGCGCGAGGATAGCGTCGGTCAAGGTTGTCTTGCCGTGGTCCACGTGCGCGATGATTGCGATGTTTCGGATTTCCATAATAAAAGCGGGCTAGATAAAAATTAAAAGAGGCCTGCGGGCCGTTTCTTTTAAAATACCTTTATTTCTTCAATGCGTCAAACATATTGCCTCCCAATCAGTGCCTGCTATAATACCTATACAAATGACCAAGGGGTCCCCGCCACGTCCCGCTCAAGGAGCGGGACGTGGCTTTTTAAAGACCACTTCTATTATTCTATCGATAACCTTTTCGAACCGTTCAGGACTAACCTTCCTCGCTTTCCTATTAAGGCGTTTCGTACTAATGAGCCGGAGCTGAGACAATACCGCGGCTTCTTGCACAGGACTACCAACCAACGATAAATAGTATTCATTGTTCTTCAGTTGCGTGGTGAGCGGAACAACTAACACGAGATGGTCATTAAACTTTCTTAAAATAAGTACCGGCCGTTCATATAAATCATTCTTCCCATCTTCTTCATCTCCAATGTTTAAGCCTAACGAACACCACCATACTTCTCGTTCATGTATAAAGCGTTTTCCTGCGTGTGATTCGATAATCTTTTTGTGCTCATTCCACTTATCAAAATCTTTCATCCGGACAGCATACACTGCTGAGATAGGGAAAAGATGAAATTATCGAGCGCGTACGAGCGCTATTGCCATATCCTCATTCCTAAAGATTTTCTCGATGGCGAAGTCTGATTCAAGTGCTGCGGTGAACTGATCCAGGGTTGGCTTCCATGATGTCGTCATCTTAAAGAGTGTACCGCTCGGAAACTCTCTTCCAGCCAATTCAATATCTTTATCTAAGATAAAAGAAGAAACAACCTTACTCTCTTCTAGGGACAAATGGACGAATAGGCCTGGATGGGACGGATTCTTCTTGAATTGCTCTTTGACCAGCCCCATCTGAACAAGAGGACCGAAGGCAACATCCTCAATCTGTAGACTAGCGTATGAATCGAGAATCTCTTCTTCAGATTTCTGCTCCGCTACGATGGGCATGGCGATAAGCATGAGTGACGTACTGTCGAGCACAGGCTTCAAATATGCGTTGATGATGGCACTCTTGTAGTTTCCATAGGTACCTCCGAAGAAAACATATACCTGTCTTTCATTCGGCTGGAGACGTAGGGGGAATCGCGTACCAAGCTTTTCAATATTGAGAAGAGTCGGGTGCTTTGCATACGTGCCTTCTGCATTAGAGCGAAGCGCGGCAGCAAGTTCGATCGGCTGTATATCCACGGGATAATATGCTTTGACCGTTTCCTCTCCTAATTTCTTGATGAATGCCTCGGCCTTCATGCCATCTCCGCTCCCAATATCAATGAGACTGAACGTCGCATCAGGATTCTCTGACTGTATATATGTCCCGATCTCTCCGAATAGGTCGAGTTCGCTCTTTTCCATTACCTCAAAATATTTCTTGTTCTCGTATATGTTCAAATACGCATCCGCTGCCTTATGGTTCAGATACCAGAGCTTTGAGTTACGGAAATCTATGACCGATCCGCTCTGGCCCGAGAGCATCTCACGAATTTCTTTAAGGTTGGCTGTCTTACTGAGCGGGTACAAATTCGTATAGAAGTTTGTCGTCAGGATCGCCGTCTTATAGAGAGAAAAATCTTTTAGGTATGGCTTGAGATCCCGTTCGCTGTCGAGCACTACTTCAAATTCCAAGTCATATTTCCCGTTGGCACGTTCGACATAGATACATCTATTATCGCTCCAGAGCCGCGCAGTAAGCGACTCAACAGCATTCTCATTTTTTCTGCTGAGCGTATCCACGAAGACTTTGCAGTATTTCCCTTGGTACTGAATGCGGTTCTGCGAACCGACAATGACACCGGCTTGCTGAAGTCGAGCATTTAACATATCAACCTCTTGAACCGATACGCCCAAAATCTCTGCGAATTCATTCGTGCTGAGCGAGCTATCGAGCGTGAGAAGTTTTATGTAATCCATCTCGAGTGCTGAAAGCTCCAGAGGAGAATACACCGCATCAACGATTGGCATTGGAGGCGAAGTATCTCCGAGCACGCGATCGCCAAATCCGTACAAGCTTGTGAGCTCAGACTGATATACGATCTCGTCACCTTTCCCCAGCACATCTCGAATCTGCGTACTGATATCGTTTATCTCCGCATTATCCCGAGCCCATACTCCGACACCGAGATTAAACCAGCCGGCAGCAGAGAATATCCACCCGATATTCGGATGGTCGATGAAATGACTGACTAACCTGGCCCGAGAGTTGGAATTGGACTTAATGAGAATGCGGAAATATCGTAATCCCACGCGAGATAGATTGAGAACAGCATAAGGCGGTCCAAACTTCTCGCCTATAGTATTGACCTTCGCAAGCTGCGACATGACGAAATAATAACATGACTCAGCAGTATTGCTTGAGTAAAAACTTGACATCACGAACTAGAGTAGTATCGTGAAAACCAGGTATTTACCTACCTATTTCGTCAACACATTAGGGGTAATAAATGAGAACCTTGAAAGCGGCAATCGCCGTAGTGATGATCGTGGCTTATACGGCCTTGATCATCTATCATCAGGTGTTTCTCCGGCAGAACACTCAAGACATGAGTGCGCATGCCGGATGGTATGCCACAGGGCCACTTGCTGGTCGTCATGCTTCGAGTCTGTACGCGACGTACCTGGGGCTATCCACTCCAGGCAACGTAATCCCCAAAAAGATATTTGTTGACTGGAATGATAGGCTCGCGAAGCTGTGGGAGGCGAAGGAAACTTCTTCTCACCATAAACTCGCAATCGTGAAGATGGCCGTGCTGATCAGCACCGCTTATCGGACTCACGACCCGGAACGCATGTCGCTCGCAACGTATCTTACGATCGCGAATGACCGGGCAAACCTGATGCACCAAAAGACAGACTGGAACAAAGTAGGAGGAATGTATTTCACCGACCGTTCCGGCCATGTTGATGATAGAAAATTACGGCTCCTCAAGCAGATTAGCAGCCACATTGATGGAAACACGCTTGTCGCCTATGCGATGACCGAGTTGCTACCTGCCCAAGAGGATGGAAAGTTCAACTACGCGTACCTCGACTTCCTGCTTCAACATGGAGGACGACGGTTCGTTGAGAACATTCCTGCTGTATATGATTCCTATGTGTCATTCGGGCCGTATCAATTCACGTCCCTTGCGTTATATGACTCAGACGGAACTCGACGTGGCGCTTCACGCATGAACCAAGCACTTCCGGTGAACTATCAGATTCCCGGCAGCGTCTCGCAACTTCATGGTGATGACCACTTCGACGCGGCATATCTTTTTGCAACCAATAACGTAGCATTGCTGATTCGCAGTCTTAATGCTCGAGAGCTACAGACCCTTGAAAAGGTTTGGAACACTCGACAGCTTGATCTGGTGCAGTTCATCGCGACTGCCCACAACAAGCCGGCTGCTGCCTGCACCGCTGCCCATCATTGGCTCAAAAACCACGCGCGTACCTCGTATGCTTCTTCCACTACCAGTGCAAGCCGCATATACGCCACCAAGACTAAGTCCAACTTTTCAGTACTTCGTTAAGGTGGCATCAGACCACCATTGTCCACCATAGCAATGGTGGTTTTTGCATTTCTAGCGGAGGGTCGGGAGCACGTTCCAGAGATTCTGATCTTCTCCGCCGTCGAGTTTGAATATCGCGATGCCGCGGATGCCGAGTTGTTTCGCCAGAGCGATCTTTTGCGCGATCGCGACGGAGTCGCTCCAGGTCATATAGCGCTGAGTTCCTGGAAGCGCGTAGTTAGTCGTTGCAGCTTGCGCAACGGATGCGCCCATGACCGATGCAGTCTGATTCGGATCCGTCGGACTTGCCGGCGCAGTGTTTGCAGGCAGCGTTGCTGGAGTACTTGTTGGCATATAGGTGAACGCAAGCTCACCTGCAGCGTTTCGGGTAGGCGTTACATGGAAGAGGTTTTCTATCTGCGTTGCATACCCTGGATTGAAGGACCAGAGCAAGTCATACATATATCCCGAACCATTCGCATATGGCGTTACGTCGTATTCATACCCATACGTCGCGACGCCCATCTCGATCTTTTTCGGCGAAATGTCTTTCTCAGCAAGAAGGATCGCTTTCTTCACCCATATAGGATCCGCCACAGGGGTATAGATGTTTGGACCCGCTGCATTGTTAAGTGTTTTATCTGCAGACTCCTGATCGTATGTCATGAAGCGCACACGATCACAATATTTGTTTATCGCTTTGAAATCGTTTGAGTATTGAATCTCGCTGAGCGGAGCATTAGTATTTAAATCTTGCGGCGGAGTGCGTGCTTCGATCGTACACATCACCCATTTATTTCCCATAGCAGTATATAGCTGCTTCAGGAATGCAGAGAAATTATCCTTATCCGATGCGAGTTTACCTTCATAGTCGATATCAACGCCATCAAAGCCGCCCTGCTTCACCATCGCGACAATCGCATCCACGTGTGCAGCGCGCGATGCTTTCGTGCTGAGCATCGTATGGATCGCTTGCGTGTTGCTCCACATTACGGTCGGGATAACGCGAACCTTCTGCGCTTTTGCAGCAGCAATGAGCGGATACCACGGAGATGAGGTTGCAAGACCGCTGTCTGCGGGGATCACGCTCGCAACAGACGGAACGATCGGATACGCGAGCAGATGCGCCGCATCAAAGAGCGTGCCGTCCGTCTTTACCGTAAAGCCAAACGGATTTATCTCGGTGAGTTTGTTGAGGTGCGGCGTCACATCCAAGGTTGAGGTTGCTGCGCGCCAGTACGGAAGCCAGCCGGATACCTCAAATGAACTGCTCGTCGCAGCATGGGCAGAGGGAGCACTGATGAGCAGCGCGAGGAGTGAGATAAAAAATATTCGATGAGAGATTTTCATAGCTCTTCTTACTATACGGTAGACGAACGGATTCATCTATCCTTACTTTAAATATTTCGTGACGTTTTTGACTTGTCCCTGGTAAGTGTCTGAGCAATGAATGATGCCTTTTGTATCATGAAGATAGTATAAACATGAGGTCTTCTGCGGATTAAGGACTGCTGCTATCGATGCAAGACTCGGTTCAGCGATCGGATGAGGCGGCAGGCCGACATGCCTATAGGTATTGAATGGCGAATCCACCGCCTTATCTGCAGGAGTCGGAATAGGCCACCAGTTCCCTTCCGTTCCAACTACGTATTGCAGTGTCGCATCTACTTGTAAGAGCATATGCTTATGCACGCGGTTCCAGAGAATGCCCGCGATGAGCTGCCGGTCCTGCGGACCGGCAGCTTCACGCTCTAATAGCGAAGCCATTGTCAGTACGTCCGTCCACGCGATTCCTTCTTGGGTTGCTTGGCTTGCATAGGGCGCAAACACTTGCTGGAAACGGTCGATCAGGCGAGTCGCTACTTGGGCTGGTGTCTGGTCCGACGGAATGAGATACGTATCAGGATAGTACACGCCCTCCACATACGCTTGTGTTTTAGCCGTATAGATCGTGAGCCAGTCGGATTTCTCCTTGGGCGTCCAATTCAATATAGTCGTGAGCCGATCTGCGATCTGCTCCTTTCTCCAACCCGGCGGGAACGAGAGCCATACGAGATATGGCGGCTTTCCCAAGATGTCAGCGATGCTCCAGGCATCCATACTCGCTGAAATGGTATAACCGCCGGGACGTATATGCGACCCATGCGTGACAGCTGCGAGCGCAAACGCGAAAGCCGTCTGGCTTCGTATGAAGCCCTGGGATTTGAGTGCGCTGACAATATGATACGTATCTTCCCCTTCAGGCACCACGAATTCCTTTATCGTGGCTTCGGCATCGGTCGGACCGAAATAGTGAGCATACGCAAGGAGTACTGCCGTCACGAGGAGCAGTACGACGAGGCAGCCTGTAATCAAGATCCTTCTCCTCCGCATTGAGTGTAATGACCATCATACCATTCCATCCCCAGAATAAAGGAATCTTGGGAGTAGATAAAATAGTTATGAAGAAAATATAAAATATTTGTAAGAGAGTTTTCCCGACCATATCCTCCAAAATCCTTGCTTGGCTTAAAACCACGGATAAAATTAAGAGTACATGAGGATCTTATTGGTAGAGGACGACGCGTCGTTGCGCTCTATCGTTGCACAACGGCTCCGCGCTGAATGCTTCGCTGTAGATATCGCTGCCGATGGCGAAGAAGGCTCGTATATGGCTCGGACTAATCCGTACGATGTGATCGTTCTTGATAATCTCTTGCCAAAAAAGACCGGCGTCATGGTATGTGAAGACATTAGGCGAACTGGAAATCCGGTGCCGATCTTAGTGGTATCAGTATTAAACGACACCAAACAAAAGATTGACCTGCTCTCAGCAGGCGCCGATGATTACATCACGAAACCGTTCTCCTTCGACGAACTCATCATGCGCATCCGCGCGCTCTTGCGACGTCCGCAGCGTTATGAAGGTACCATCTTTACACTTGGTGATGTTACGATAGATACGCGACAGCAAAGCGTGAAGCGCGGGCGAAAGCACGTATACCTTACCCGCAAGGAATTCATGCTTCTTGAATACTTGTTGCGGAACAGAGGGAATGTCATCTCACGCGGAATGATCATGGAGCACGTCTGGGACATGTCGAGCGATCCATTCTCAAACACAATAGAATCCCACATCTTGAGTCTCCGTCGCAAGATTGGTGACAAGCAATCGAAGCGACTCATCCAAACCGTGCCTGGTCGCGGTTACAAGATCGAGGTGTTTTAGAGCTTTGCCCTTAACTCTTGGAATGACCCTGAGCGCGTTGCTTCGATGCATTCATATCATCGATAAGATGTCGTGCCTGAATGAGTGCCTCCACCATGAACCAGAGATTCTTATCCTCTTCGGGCAAACGCGGGCGAGTCAGGTCAGAGAGCTTATCTATATGGAGGCGTAATGCACGGATGCCGTCAGTAAAATATTCGGGTACTGAATCCGCATCGAATTCTTCCCACGAATCGTCGTCTGCACGGGCAGCATCGTTGATCATGTGGAGCACGCGAAATGCAGGCGAGCAATTCACGCACGCAGCACGTGCTGAAAACACGTACGGGCGCGCACCCGTCGAGGATAGGTCAGTATTCATGTGGTTTAAGTATTAGGAAACGCTGACAAATGAATCAGTGGTCACGATTATATGATCGATCAGTTCGATGTTGAGTAGTTCTCCTGCGTGGCGCAATTGCTGCGTGATCGCGAAGTCTGCCTCGCTCGGCGCAAGGATTCCGGACGGATGATTATGTACCAGAATGAGTGCTGCCGCTGAATATGCGAGCGCAGGCCGAAACACTTCGCGAGGATGCACTATATTTGCATCTACTGTCCCGACGGAGATGGTCTCGTCATGGACGAGTTGATAATGCGCATTCAAGTAAAGCCCGCGAAGATGCTCTTTGGACAAGTTCCGCATATCAGATACGTGTTCGAACACATCTTTAGCGGTACGGATGACCGGCGCACCATTCCGGCTACGACGGAAGAACCGTCTCCCCAACTCTCCACACGCAACGATCTGGGTCGCTTTCACGAGCGGGATGTCGAGATCTTGGGCAAGTGCTTTTGCGTCTGTGGAGAGCAAAAGACTGCGATCTCCATATTCCTGCATGATCCGGTTCGTCATCTCCATGATGCCTTCTTTCGTGGTTCCCGTGACGAGCAGTACCGACAAGAGTTCAGAGGTTGAAAGGGCGCCAGGACCTTCGGAAAGCAGGCGCTCGCGTGGCTTGCGTTCATTCGGCAAGTCATGGATCGTGAGCACATATTGTTTACCTTCGGCAGCGCTCACGATGAGCGGCATGGATGAGATGTCGTACGCAGTTTGCATATGGAAGTAGTATACATGGTAACTGATCCCCTATTCACATGAATGAATAGGTACCATCCATGCTACCAAAGTCAGTTAAAATATTTATCAAGAGAAAATGAAATAAAAATGAAATTTATTGCACAGTGTACGATTCGATATTACTCGTTCCGTTCTTATTCTTGACACTGACTGGGTAGACGCCGGGTGTCACTCGCATTGCAGAGACTGCGATACAGCTCTTATTCGCATCGCAGAGTATGCCACTTGGTCCTGAAGTTGGAACCGTGAATACGAGTGTCTTTCCATCAGCAGAACCAACCACTGCAATAACGTTATCCGCAGTACCGTCTGCACGATGACGACCGCCTGAAGTTCCGAAGGTGATGTAATTGGTCGTACGATCGAAATTCGTTCCCTTAATGGTCACCTGCGTACCTACCGTTCCAGCGGCAGGAAGAAACTCTGTAATGTGTGGTACGCCCGTGACTGTTCCTGAACCGGTTCCAGTTGGTGCCGGCGAATGGTGGACACCTGAAGATACGGGAGTAGGCGTAACCGAGGTCCCTCCGGTGTTCGTTGTCGCAGTAGTCGTTGTCGAGTTCGCTGCGAGCTGTGTTGTCGTGCTCGCGAGATTATCTAGAGATGAATATGAGACCGGCTGATGCGTGAGGTACCACAATCCTCCGACAATGATGATTAATATAAGTCCGCTTATGGCGAGCAATGCTTCGTTTGTTATCTTCATATAAGTAGTATACTGCTAATGTAATTAAATAATTGATGTATATGCCCTTGACGCACTTCTTTGCAGAATTCTACGGCCTGTTTCTGATCATATTTTCCGTCTCCATGTTCGTTCACAAGGAAATGTATATGGAACTCATACACGATCTCGAGCATAAGCGCTCAGCGATGTATGTAATGTCAATCATTGGACTCATCCTCGGAATCTTTACCGTACTTCTGCACAATTTCTGGTATGCAAGCCTCTTAGACGTGATAGTAACGCTCGTGGGATGGGTGATCCTTGTGAAAAGCACCTTGTATCTCTCCCTTCCGACCAAGATGATCCACAAGATCGTGCGCGCTATGGCCCTTCCACGCAATTATCACCTCTATACGATCATTTCGCTTATTATCGGCCTGTATCTCGCGCTTAACGGCGCCTGGGCATACTAATAAATAACTCGAACCTCCTCATAAGACGGTCGGCTCGGCAATATATTACATGGATGAAATAGCTCAAGAGAAGACCGTCTATATAGGGTTCTGGGGAAGCGTCGTATTGAAAGGCCTACTCTCCTTGGCTGAAGTGGTCGCGAGCGTCATCGTGTTCGCAGTCCCGACAGCATTTCTCACCGACTCAGCGACCACTCTTATACATAGCGGACTGCTAGGAAGTGAACATAGCTTCCTTGCTACGCAGCTGCTGAAGGTCGTGCAGGAATTTACGCGAGGCACGCAAATTTTCGTGGCGCTGTACCTTTTCACGCGTGGCACCATCAAGCTCGTACTCATTACCGCGCTCTTGAAGAATAAGCTCTGGGCATACCCTTGGTCATTAGGAGTGCTGGGCGCACTCGTGCTGTTTCAGGTATATCAGATTGCTACGACGCACTCGCTTATTGTCGTTAGCATCACTCTGTTTGATCTTGTCGTGATGTATTTCATCTGGCAAGAATACAAGCTTGTGAAAGCGCACCACGGACAACGCAAAGAATTTTTCCTAGAAGACGCACACAGTGTTACTGGTACTGAATGAATAGCGGTTGCGGCTTGAGCTTCAAGAGTTCAGCTGGCGTAAGCATGCGTGTGGAAGGTGCACGAAGATCGTTCTGATAGAAGAGCTTGAATCCGGTGAACTGGACCGGTTCAGTCGCGACGAATTGCTGATAGGTATTGAGCTTCTTTGCAGGTGATCCCCATCCGTCCATATCCATCACGATCTGAACCTCCGGAAGGGGCTTGATGTTCTGGCATCCGGTTACCATATGTTCGGTAAAGCGGTGTACTACGAGGATCTTCGGCGGCAAGTTATTCGCCTTCACGATGCTGGCGAGATATGTGGCAGCATAGTTCACGTCTGCAGAGCTAAACGTGCCGATTTCTGATCCTGGTTTTGCTCCATCTTTCATGGAGAATTCCGGATCGATTGCGAGATGCACATTCGGTTGCTTCAGATATGGCTCAAGGCGCGGCAATTCGCTTTGCAACGTCGAGAGACCGACTTGTACGTCCAGAATCACGATGCCATGCGCTTGATTTGCGAGCGTAATCGCCTCTTGTATCTGACTATCTGGCATGCGGAGACGATAGGTGCCATCTGCTTGTGCTGAGCCTTGCGCAGTCACGGCGATATAGTCGATAGCAGGAATCACGGGAGTCGTAGGATCCGCAGCTTTCCATTTTGCAACTTCTCCCTGCAGCTTCACCAGCATCTCTTGCGGCGGATACTGTCCGAGCACGCCCATCTTAGTGGAATAGAAGTTGCCGTAGTACGCGACGATGCGATTGAACGGGAGCAATGCTCCTGCGTTCGGATATACGGTCTTTACCGGCCACTGATGCTTTACCGGCGTTGTAGAAGCCGTCGACGTGCCGGTACTTGTCGCGATCGGATAGTTCGCGTTCTTAATGAGCGCTTTGTCGTACGCGATGGTGTCGAGCTTTGTGACGACCGGTTCCGCAGGAACAGTCGCTGTTTGTGAGCGAGCAGAACTCGTCGCATTAGATTGCGCGTCGACACGACTGTACTCGACCGCAAATGGATCAGCAAACGCAAGCACCATGACTACAACTATGAACGATAGGCACACGCAGATACCGCCAAGATATAGCACCTCTCTTTTCCCTTCGCTTCGTTGCTGGCCGCGGTCGCTCTTTTTTTTATTCATATGATCAGAATTCTTCAACCGAGCCATTATCCATGGCACGAAATTCTATGCCGAGCGGTTCGAGTACTGTCTTGGGTGCTGAATAATTAAATCCTTGAGCTTCAGGCGTAAGCATCGCGTCATGCACCGGAATCACGATTTTCGGATGCACGGCTTTCGCATAATCGATCGATTCTGCAGGCTTTGTCCATGGACCTGCCACCGGCAACGCAAGAATCTCTACTGGCTTCGGCGGAACATATAATGCATCTCCCGGATAAAAGAGCCGGTCTGCAATCATGAAGCCAGTATTCTGCGAATGCATCGGAAGATCCGCATGAATAAGTGCATGCTGGGTACCATGACTTTCTATAGAAACGCCGCCGCGCTCGATACGCTCACCGTCGGCGATGCTCGTAAATGAAATGCCTGCCTCCTGAAGTTTTTCTCCTACTCCCGCATTGGTGATGACCTCAGCGTGCGGATGTTTTGCGAGAAGCGTCTTGAGAACTTCTGGACTGTAATGATCCATGTGATCGTGCGTGATAAGGATCACGTCGAGCTTCTCGAGCTCGGGCGCCGGAGAGAACATGCCAGGGTCGATGAGGATCGTAAGCCCCGCCTCTTCCACTACCATGCACGCATGTGCGATCTTTGTGACCTTCATGCAGCTAGTATAACAAATTGCGGCTAAAGGGCTCGTACGGCAGAGGTGCGCAGTATTATCATATTGACGAAAAACAGAACAGGAATATGCTTCAGTCAGGAGTGACCCCATCAAGAGGCCACATTGTACAGGGAGTATCCCCATGACTTCCAGGAGATACGTAGTAAAGACAATCGGAGTCTCGATTGTCTTCGCAGTCGCGTTGTGCATCATAATGCCTATCTGGCTCTGCTTGCTGCCCTTTCTTTCCCCTTTTCTCTTCAAACCTACCCCTGGATATAGTCGTGAAGACGTACAGAAAGAACGTCTCGCCCTCTATCCTTAATACTTTACTAAAGAGAGGACCCCAAAAGGGTTCTTTTCTTTTATTTCTTCGTGAGCTTCCACGCGATCAGGCTTGCAAGGCCCGTGATACAAGCGCCCCATGCCATGTCCACTACCGTCACCATCCACGACCAGCCCTGGATCGTCGCCTGATTGCTGAGGTCGTAGGCGCTGTATGCAATAAGTCCGAACAATGCGCCCGTGAGTAACACCTGGTGCCACTTCTTTTTCATTGCAAGCGCAGGACGCAGAACGAAGACCCAGACGCCGAATGCATAGAGCGGATAGAAGCATATCACCGCAAATGAAAGCTCGAACGAGGGAGTGAACGCGAGACTGAACCAGTGTTTATAAAAGCCGCCCATGAGCGTGAGCCAAATGCTGTCGAGGAGCACGAGCGAGAGAAGCGTATAGAGGTAGGTCATGTGGATAAAGTATACACCTGCTGTGCTAGTATATGAGCACAACCGAATACGCAGTATCAAGAGCGCAGCGAGGCACCCGGGCCGACGACCTGCCAGCAACCATTCGTAAAACGAAACGGTGCTTCCGGACCCGCTCTGGGGACGATGCATCTTTTGAATACATCCCCGTGACACAGCAGCGGGGATGTATTTCGTTTTTATACATTCACGATATCAAGCATGTTCCACTCACTTACCCATTACACGACTGAAAGCGTTACCAACGGACACCCGGACAAGGTCTGCGACCAGATGTCAGATGCGATCCTCGATGCATGCCTTACGGAAGATCCGAAGAGTCGCGTAGCAGTAGAAACATTTGGCAGCCACGGCACGCTCATGATTGGCGGCGAGGTGACGACTTCAGCAAAAGTTGATTATGAAAAGATCGCGCGACAAGTATACGCAGACATCGGCTACACCGAAAACCTAGACGTGCTCTCACGCGTCGTGACGCAATCCGGCGACATCGCGATGGGTGTTGACACTGGTGGCGCTGGCGATCAGGGCATCATGTATGGTTACGCAACGAACGAAACCGACCAGTTCCTGCCGAAAGGCGTCGTGCTCTCGCACGCACTCGCACGCAAGCTCGAACAGCTTCGCACGAGCGGTATGCTTCCGTACCTCCGACCGGACGGCAAGACGCAAGTCACAATACGCGATGGAAAAGTGATTACGGCACTCGCCTCAACGCAGCACACTGAAGAAGCAGAGCTCGAACAGATCCGCACCGATCTCACGACTCACCTCTTCAAGGAAGTGCTGGGCGACATCGAGGGCGTAGAAATTCTCGTGAATCCGACGGGACGATTCGTGCAGGGCGGCTTCGAAGCAGACGCAGGGCTCACTGGCCGCAAGATCATGGTGGACACCTACGGAGGCCTTATGCCACACGGTGGTGGTGCATTCTCCGGAAAGGATTCAACAAAAGTGGATCGCTCTGCTGCATACATGTGCCGCTTCGTCGCGAAGAATCTTGTTGCTAATGGTCATGCGAAGAAGGCGCTTGTTTCAGTCGCGTATGCGATCGGACGCGTCGAGCCGGTGATGGTGGAAGCGTTCGATGATGAAGGCAATAACCTTTCAGACATCGTGAACGCGAACTTCGATTTCCGCCCGCAAGCGATCATCGAACGCCTCGGGCTCCGTCGTCCTATCTTCCGCGAGACTGCAGCATACGGCCATTTCGGTGTTGCGGGCCGTCCATGGGAAGAGATCGTGTCGCTCTAGTGGCACTGTCTATATAAAACAAATGAAAACCCCGGCAGTTCTTGCCGGGGTTTTACTTATTTAAAAGGGCTTTTAGCTATGCGGCTTGATCGCCTTCACCGTGCAGAGATTTGGTGAGGTCGAGTAGGCGTCGACGCGGACGTTCAGATAAACGATAGTACGCCTGGATGAGATCAAGCGTTTCCTTGCGAGAAAACACTTCGATCCCTTCATTCTGAACAGCGGCGACCTCGGTCTTGTCGTCGCTCAGGCCGTCGTAGAAGTAGGTGATCGGCGTTTCCAGCGCTTTCGCGATCTGGAAAATTCTTGCTGCCGAAATACGGTTGGCGCCGCATTCGTACTTTTGGACCTGTTGGAAGCGTATTCCAATGGCCTGAGCCAACTGCTGTTGGGTCAGGCCAAGCAGGCGCCGCCGACGACGCAGGCGCTTACCGAGGTGAAGATCAATATCTGCAGGCATAACTCACTCCCCGTAAAAGGTGCTCGGGAACGATTTCCCTGCCACAACAATACTCCTTATCGTCAAGAATGCAAAAGCGCTTACCCAACTATCTAGTTAGCGAGCGGTGGTAGAAGCGGTACTGACAGAAGAATTCGCAGGCTTGCTTGAAGTTTTTGCCGGAGCCGCAGGAGCCTGTTCGGGTACGGTCGCGTTCTGTTGTGATTGCTCTAGCGGTGCCACATCGATTATCTTTCCGGTGGAAGGACGGAACAATACGGCTTTCATGGTGGAGGGGAATATTACTACCCGGTCTCCATTTTGCGCGTTCTTAAAGAACGGCTGCCCTTCAAGTTTGGTCTTATCAGTGATAGTGGCAATCACAGGATTCGGATCATTCGGAAGCATCATGACTTTAGAAAGCTGAGCAAGCGTCTGCTGTGTTTCTGTCTGCGCTTTAAGAGTGGGATTACTCTGCAAACGATAATACTGGTAGGCAAAATAAGCGCAGGCGGCAAGGGAGAGGAGTAACAATATCGCCAGCACGCGAATCATAAGAGCATGTCGGCGAGCGAACGGACGACGTGCCTGACCGGTGGGACCACCCGCAGAGGAGACAGGTTCAGGAATTGTGTTATCAAGGTGAGGCATGGTAAAGATTATGAACTATTTTATTGGACCGGGCTAGTGTCCGAAGCAGTCTCATCCGATGCTGAATAATCGCTCGCAGCAGGAACATCAGATGCTACTGAATGAGTATCGGAAGAAGGTGCCTCAGAGTCGGTTGTCGAGACTGATTCATCAGGAGTCGAGGTAGACGTCTCTGAAGTTGCATTTGAATCTGATTGCGGAACTGGTTGTTGCGCTGGGGCCAGCGTAGTATTCTGTCCGTTTTGCTGTAGCAACATTTTTAACTGTGCTTCCGTCACGCAGGTATCGCCCACACAAAGCTCCTTCGTCTTCACTTGGTTGAAGTTGCCAGTTGCGGCTGTGAGGGCTTGTGTAGTTATGGATTGCGCCATATCCGCAACTTGGTGCGCGAGTTCCTGCAATGCTTTGATCGTCGGTGCTATCAGACCGATATAGTTCACGCCAAGCGTTCCATCTGGAGTAAGAGCCGTCGGCGAACTAGTCGATACCAAGTTGGGGAATACTTTTTGCAGGTCCTGTGCAATGAATCCAATCTGTAGACCGTCTCCATGCATCGAATTCACCCAATTAAACGATACTGGCTGCAACGACTCAATCGCTGCAAGCGTGGAGCTGCCTTCAAGCGTCTGCACGTTCGTCTTAAGACGTTGGTCCGACGCTTGCGTGAGAGTACCCGCCATCCAACCGTTTCCATTGTTCTGAATATAAAACTCTGTGGTCGTGGCAGCGCCCGCTACCGAGGACAAAGCAAGAAGATTCACCGTCGCATTGTTTGCCCCGGCAATGTCCACGCGCGCACCTGGCGTCGTAGTGCCAATCCCGAGACTGCCCGTATTGGTGAATCGAGCTACCTCAGGCGATGAGACTGAACCTGTACCAGTTCGGAAAATGATTACACCGGGATTAGTTGCGGCACCTGCCCCCACCAGATCAATCTGCCCGCCCGGATTTGAAGTCTGTCCGAGACCTCCGACAAAGCTTATTAAGCCCGTGCCCGAACCGCTTGAGACGAAGGTGCCATAGTATCCGCCCGTAACTCGCGCGCTTCCTGATACCTCAAGCTTCTGGACGACACCACTTGGGACGACACCGATGCTCACACTCCCATTGTTGGTAATAAAAAAGGATGCAGCTGATGTTGAGCCGACTGCAAAGAGCGGGATGCTTGGATTATTCGCTTGTACCGAGAATACTGCCCAAGGCGTCGAACTGCCTACTCCCATCTTCGAATTCGTATTATCCCAGGTAAGCCCCGAAGCACCTCCGAAGGCGCCGCCATTGTTATATTGGAGCGCTCCAGTTGAGCCACCAGGACTTGCACCGCCTCCCCCACTTCCGCATATCGAACCGGTGCCAGTGATATTACCCGATGCGTCCACCTGGAGACACTGCGTCGCTCCGTTCGTAATACCCGATATGATGAGATTGGTCGTCGAAGCTGTGCCAGCTATTGCAAGCGCGGTTGTCGGATTTGTCGTACCGATTCCGACATTGCCTTCCACCAGCAGCCCGTTCGTCGGAGCGGCAACGCCGTAGTCCGCTCCGATACTTAACCCGCCCGAGACCGCGAGCTTTGAAAACGGAGTCGTGGTGCCTATACCGATATTTCCAGCACCAGTGATGAACATGCGCGCGCTAGCGTTTAGACCTGGATAAGAGAACCCTGTCGCTTGTTGCGAGTTCGTAAAGAATGCAATCGGTGCATTGGAAACGGTTGCCAAAGAAAGTTGAGCCGGAATAACGCCGGTAGAAGTACCCTGACTGCTCGTGTTAACTGCAGCTTGGATGATGGCGCCCCGAGTCCTCACATTCGTTCCATCATCGCCGAAGAATCCGATCTGACCGAGAATGTCATTGTTGCCGACGGCGACACGTGACGATGCAGTAGTCCCCCGAGTGGCCCCCAAGTATAACTCGGACGCTGATTGTCCTACACTGGATGCACCGATATTCAGCTGCAACATGCCAATGCCCGGACCATTATTAACGGAACCATCTCCGATCAACATGAGCAGTGGTGGCTTGCCGAAGTTTAATGTCGAATTCGCCGTGGTCGTATCGTACCCTAATACGGTAGAAGTACCACCTATGATCTCAAGCTTGGTGCCTGTGATCGGGGCAGTCGAACCCGTTCCAAGACCAGTACTTCCTTCTACGATCAATCCGTTCGAAGGCGCTCCAAAGTTGTAGTCCGCTCCGATACTCAATCCGCCCGAGACCGCGAGCTTCGAGAGCGGGGTCGTCGTGCCGATACCCACGTTGCCAGTGAGCGCATTTATGTATGAGTTCGCAAAGGCTGAAAGATTCGTTTGCGTCGAACCTGAACCGTCGGCTTTAAATATTTGGAATGCTGCCGAGGTTGAATTGTTACCGGTCGTGTTCGTGTTTCGGAATAAACGTAAAGCGGGTGTTGCAGAAGTCACTTCTGGAAAATCGATATTGATCTGGGATGCTCCATTCCCTCCGCGAAGGTAAATGCTCCGAGTCGTCGAATTCGTGAGCGCGATGTTCCCATTCACGTCAAATAAGTCGGTACTCGAGAGCGTCGATGTTCCTATGCCGAGTGAGGAGAAATACCCGGCTGTCTGCGTTGAGTTTCCGATCGAATACGCGGATGAGAATGCGTTTGCCAGAAATGAAGTGGTGACGACACCCGAATTGTTTATCGGATCGATATTCGTTGTTATATAATTCGCGATCTGTCGCGCGATGAGCCGGTATCCTGTCGCGTTCAAATGCACGTTATCAGTACGGAGCGAGGTAGGGACCGTATCGTTAGCAATATCAGCCGTGTCTGATGCCGTTGCGGTGAGACCAGCATCGGAAAGACCTTGCTGAATAAGATAGGATCGGATGTCCAGGTAATGCCCACTATACGTCGATGCGAGATAGTTATCCAAAGAGATGAGCGTATTGTATGAAGTCTGACCGCTATATTCGCTCGAGTACTCGCCGTTTGTAACTGAAAGTATCAAGTAGTGCTGATTCGAGCCGAGACTGGAGACCATCGCAGCAATATCTGACTCGACTTGGCTAGGGTTCGTATAATTATTGCGACCCGCCCATATGATAACGGTTCCGTTATTGAGCGTGCCGTTGCTGGGCACGAACGCAGCGGAAGATACATTCACCGCTGATCCTGCTGCAGAGCGGGTGAACGTATATATGCCTCCCGATAATGAGATCGTGCCGGCTACCCCAGCAAGCGTTCCTGTTATGCTTGATGGCCCTTGCGTAGTCACCGGTTCGTAGCCCGTCGGAAACGTGATCGTCACACCGCCTGACGCAGGAATCTGTCCGCCAGAGATCGTCGCATTCACAGCCACGCCGCCCTGTCGGACGCCGATCTGCGTGGAGGTCTGGCCTCCGACTCCTTTATTAGTGACCGGACGTCCGAGATATCCGGCAAGCACGTTCGGGTACGTAACTCCCGTGCCATCTTCGTTACCGGCAGTCAAACTATCACCCCATGCAACCAGAGGATAATAATTCAATTGTGATGAGGTCGCGTATGCAAGCCCAAGGTTTGTGCGAGCAGTGGTCGCATCAGTCGCGCCAGTACCGCCGAATGCAAGCGCGACCGGCGTACCATCCCAGGTGCTATTCGTGATGGTGCCGAGCGTAGAGCTTGAGATAGTTGCGGAATCGACTACGAGTCCGCCCGTGATGTTCACCTTTCCCGAATTCGTATTAGAAATGTCATTCCCTGTTTGGCTCCAGACGGTTGAGCCTGAGGTGGAAGTCGCCACCGTACAATTCGGATCGGTCGGACTGCATTCCGGATTCAGCGTTGATCCAGACGGATACGGTTGCCCATTCCATGTCGCATACGCCGCAGAAAAACCAGCTGTCATGATGAGCAGGAGTGCCGCGATTCGTATAGATATCTGATGTACTTTCGTGCGCATGCCGACAGACTTACAAGGTACAGCTTACCATAAAATACGGCCTAGATTCTGAGGCCGCGTGGATATTATGCTGTGACAGCGACCTGTTCTACGACGTTTCGGCATTCACTCGAACAGAACGTTCCTTTTTCTCCTTGGCAATTTTCGCATGCGAGGAAATGTAGGTGGCATGCGAGGTTCGCACAGTTCACGTACGCCTCGGTCTTCGTCTCGCAGAGACGACAACGGCCAATAACTTCTCGCTCACCGCCAAAGTCCATCGTGAGACGCTGATCAAAGGTGTAGAGTGCGCCTTCGAAATCTTTTCCAGGATACTTTTCCATGTAGCCGTGCATGCCGTTCTCGAGCTGCTGCACATCCTCAAACCCGTTCTCAAGCAAGAAGGCAGACATCTTCTCGCAGCGCACGCCGCCGGTGCAGACGGTCAGCACTTTCTTGTTCTTGTACGGCTCGAGCTTGGGGAGCACCTCGGGCAAATCACGCGAGTTCTCGAGTCCGGGATTTATCGAATCTTTGAAATGTCCGGACTGGTATTCATAATCGTTGCGCATGTCGATCACCACGAAGTCTTCACCCTTCTCATACCATTCGCGAAGCTCGTCCGGCGTGATGCGGGGTGCCGTCTTCTTGCGCGGGTCGATCGTCTCTGGGAAGCGCGTCCCGACAATTTCCTTACGAACCTTCACTGCGAGCTTAGGAAACGCCGCACCATTCCCTGCGCTTCGCTTGATCTGCATGTCTGCGAATCGCTCATCCGCAAGAATCTCTTGAGCGAATGATTCAGTCTTCTCAGTTTCTCCCTCGAAGGTACCGTTGATACCCTCCTCGGCAACGAGGCAGCGGCCAGTGAGGCCGTAGTATACCGCGCGGTCGCGAATCCAGGCAGCAAGCGCAGCAGGGTCTTCCACGGTCACGTATTTATAGAAAAGCAGCACTTGATACGTCATGATACCCATACGCTACCGCATTTTCACATTTTCTTCCACCCGTACCCCACGCGTCTGCTACACTACAGTGATGAATATAGGCCAGCAACATCTTCACGCACGAAAGCTCTTCAAGAATCTCCAGCCGTTCCCTTCACCAGGCGGAATGCGTCGATTCTTCGATTTTCTCATGTACGGCATCGGCGTGATGGCACCACTTGCACTGTTACCGCAAGTGATACATGTGTACTCATACAAGGACGCAGCGGGGTTATCGCTGACCACCTGGCTCCTTCTTGGCACCATCAACACATTATGGGTCGTGTACGGCTGGCTGCACCGTGCCTATCCGATACTCCTCGCAAACCTCGGCATGGCGCTCCTCAACTTCATCATTGTCGTAGGAATTTTCTTGTATCGTTAGAACCGAGCAGTTCAAGCTTCTTCTTGCGCGGCCAGGTCTTCAATTCATACTCGCGCTTGAGCGCCTCTGATTTCGTATCAAATTTCTCTGCGTATGCGAGTGTCACCGGCTGGCGTGTCTTCGTATATTTGGCGCCCAACTTAGCGGAGTTGTGCTCTTGTATACGACGCTCCAGGTCTGTCGTATATCCGGTATATAAAGTTTTATCTGCACATTCAAGAATATACGTGAAATGCATGCGCACAGTATAGCAATTGCTTAGATGCCTTTTGCGAGGTCGAGGATCTCGTCGATGCGGATCTGCTCGACGAACTCTGGCACGTGGCTCACGAGTACCATCGCGCCCTCATACTGATCGAGCGCCTTCGCGATGACCGGCAAGTGACGGAAGTTGATGTGGTTGGTCGGCTCGTCGAGAATGAGGAGACCGGGACGCTCAAGTACGAGACGTGCGAATGCGACAAGGCCTTTCTGCCCTTCAGAAAGCATGCCGATCTTCTTATCCATGACCTGTCCGGTGAGCAGGAACCCTGCAGCAGTCGCACGCATCCGTTCTTCGTTCGGCTTCTCCATGATGTTGAGGAGCGAATCGAACACGGTGTCTTCAAAGTTAAGTGTCGAAAAGTCCTGACGATAGTATCCGACACGGACGCCTGGTGCGATCTGCGCGCCTTCTGCAGTTCCAGCGGCAAGGCTTTCGAGCAAGGTGCTCTTTCCGATACCGTTCGGACCGCGGAGCAAGAGATGCTGTTTCTTCTTGAGCGAGACCATCGCTTTCTCTGTCTTCGGCGTATGCTTCTTCGGATCGATAATCGTGAACGAGCTGATGTTCAGGATCTCGCCGATGATTTCCGGTTGTGCAGGGATCACGAATGGACGGATCGTCTTGTCTTCTTTACGCACGTCCACCTTCTCTTCTTCCATCTCTTCGATCTCGGTGCGCATCTTCTTCGCAACGAGACGCATCTTGCCTCCCTTCTGCGCGAAGAAGTTCGCCTTGTCCTTATTATCTTGAATCTTCTTTGCGAGCTGCGCATTCTTCTGGTTCTCGCGCTCGATACGCGCCGTGATCTCGCGGAGCAGGTCGAAATAGTTTCCGAAGTACTGCTCCACCTTATGCGTATGTACGTCGAGGTACAAGACTCCCTGGGTGAATGAATTCAAGAAGTCGGCATCGTGTGAGATCACCATGCAGGTCTTGGAATAATTCTTGAGGAAATCCGTAAGGTGCTCGATACCTGCGGTATCGAGATTGTTTGTCGGCTCGTCGAGCAGGAGCAGGTCCGGGTCTTGGATGAGCGCCGAAGCGAGAAGCAAACGAGCCTGCTGTCCTCCTGAGAACGACTTGATGATGCGATCGTGCGGTGCATGCAGATTAACCACCTCGAGTACCGCATCGATCTTTGGATCGATATCATACACCTTCTCTGAGAAACGACTCTGGAAGAATTCACGGACGGTCAGCTCGCGCTCTTGCGGCGCGATCACCTGCGCAGCCATGGCGATACTGAGCCCCGGCGCTTTCTGGATCTTGCCATTGTCTGGCTTGAGGCTGTCCGTGATCATCTTGAAGATGGTACTCTTGCCGGCGCCGTTCTGACCCATGAGGGTAACCTTCATACCGCGGCGCAATGAGAAATCTACCGCATCCAGAATCGGGTGATTATGCCCGTATCCAAAGGATACTTGCTCAAAACGAAGGGCCGCTTCGCGCGGTCCTGACGGGGCGTTATTTGTTGAGGAGTTATTTGCCACACCTTACCCTACCGTATTTTTGCGAGTTTGTAACCCCTCTGGATCAGAAAGAGGAATATATAAAAAAGAAAAAGTCCAAACCGGTAAGGGGATGGACTTGTTGGTCTGCTTGTTAGGCCGACTATAGAAAAGTGTATTGAAATGATAGAACTCATTTCGTGGCTTCAGTTTCGCGTCTCTGCCTAGGACAAATAAGCTATTCTTAACCTACACTTTGATATTGACCCGAAGGTCTCCAAAAGATCAGGTACTCAATTTACTACCAAACAACTTACTTTACAGCTTCAATTGAAGCATTCACTTTATCGTAGATTTATTCACGTATTTTACTCGTAAACTACTACAACGAATCTCGTGAGAACTTCCCTAGGACAGTTCCTCGGAGACGAGCCGGCACTTATTTGTCCGACTCAAAGCCATCTTCTCATACTATACTAATTTTGTCAAGCCCTAGGCAGCCGACCCTGCTACGAAGCCGGTAGTCCAGCAGAGCTGCAGGGAATAACCGCCCGTGGGCCGATTGATGTGGAGGAGGTCGCCCGTCACGAAGAGGTTCGGATACTTATTCACGCGCATGGTGCGTGTATCGATTTCGGTAAGCGGTAATCCCCCATCTGCAACCACAGCGCGATCGAGCCCCATGAGATCGGTGATTGTGAGCGGCAGATCTTTCAGCAGTTCAGCGAGTACTCGCCGCTCTTCCTTCGTGACACTGTGCACTTTCTTGCCCGGGTCGATAGCAGGCATAAGAGCGAGCAGCGCATCGCTCATGCCTTGCGGCGCAAGTTCTTTGAACGTGTTCTTCAGAATCTTGTTGCTGTTCGCTGCAAAATGTTCGGTGATGAGCTTATCAAGGACGCCGAGATCAAGATTTGGTCGCATGTCGATGTGCGCAGCCACCGGACCTTCGTGCAGATAGTCCGCGACCTGCGAGGACGAGTTCAGGATGAGCGGACCTGAGAGACCGAAGTGCGTGAATAGTACTGCGCCAGTACGTGAAAATTTCTTCTTGCTCTGCGACATGAACGTGATCTTCATATCTGAAAGTGTCACACCCGAGACATCTTTGATCCACGATTCTTTCACTTTGAGTGGCACGATGGTCGGAGTCGGCTTCGCGATCGGCAAGTTAATCTTCGCGAGCCATGCGAATCCATCGCCCGTCGATCCTGTTTCAGGATGCGATATGCCGCCAGTAGCGAACACGAACGAATCTGCAAAGAATTCTTCGCTGTCAGCGATGACTTTCTCGATACGACTACCCTTCGTGACGATCTTCTCAACCGTTCTACCTAAGCGCACTTCCACTTTATTCTTCCGCATAAACTCTGTCATTGCGCGGACCACATCTTCTGCTTTGTGCGTATGCGGAAACGCACGCTTACGCGCTTCCACCACGAGCGGGAGTCCGAGTGCTTCGAAAAAGGCAAATGTGTCCTTCACACCAAATTGTGAGAAAGGAGAAAAGAGAAATTGCTCCGCGTTTCCGTAATGACCAAGGAGCGTGCGAGTATCTTCTTCTGCATTCGTGATGTTGCAACGAGTGCCGCCTGTGATGGCAAGTTTCGCGCCAAGTTTCTTATTCTTCTCAAGAAGCAGCACGCGTTTGCCGCGAGAGCCCGCCTGACCTGCGGCCATCATGCCGGACGCGCCGCCACCGATCACGATCACATCATATTTTTGCGCGCTGCTCATAAACCATTTAAAGTAAGTTGATTTCTTAAGTCCTGGGCGATATACGTCTGTTGTACTGGAATGCGGCAGATAGGCAGACCGACACCCCCTAGAATTTCATTTACTATTCGATCTCTTTCCTGACGATCGGGTCGTTCATGAGAAGAGTCATCCAACTCAATGACGAGTTTCGGTGTGAGCGAAATGTCACACAATACGAAATCAACCGTCTTTGACTTGATCGGATTCCAATCTTTATAGTTTATATAGTTCCCATAAGAATCTTTGACTCGTACTAATGCCGACAAAGGAACCTGAACCTCAATCTTATATTCATTTCCAACCGCCGTGCTGAGACTTTCATAAAATATTTTCTCGCTGGAAGTGAGCAAGCTTTTCTTTAGAATGTACTTATCGCTAACTGATTCTATTTTAGTTGGAAATTCTCGAGCCGTCCTTAGTGAGTTAACTTGCTCGAGTTGAGAATTGAATTCTTCAGAAGGGTCTTCATCTATTACTACAGGACGATTATTCCAGGATTTTGCGATAAAGATAACCGCATAGATTGCAAAAGCGCCGCAGAGAACGAGAAGAAATAGTCCTGCAAAAAAAGAATAAAGTTGCTCTGGCTTCATGGCAATGAAAGGAAGAGCTACGAGGAGAGCGACTCCGACGAGAGCACGGCCGCGGAGCTCTGAAGGACTGTACGAATATCGTGGCCTGCGATGTCGGTAACGAGTATAGCGACGATAATAACTCATAGAGAATGGAGATCTAGTTACTCATTTTAAACGCAATGTAAATTCCAACCATCGCGCCGATCGCACCAAAGAAGAGCGAGGAGAATGAGAACATCCCTGCACCCCACAAGTTCGGGATGAAGCTTCCGATGGTCGACCCCACGAGCGCTCCCATTCCTGCCATCTTGTTCATATGCTTATTCTATCTCATCGTCCTCTTCGGCTTCAGTCTCGATGTCGCGCTTTATCTCTTCGAATTCATTCTCGATCTCTTGCAGTCGTGCACGACTTTGCTTGATAAGCCCTGCAGCTTCCTTCACTTTCGTAAGACCTTCTTCAACATCTACTTCGTCCTGCGTATCAAACCAATCAGCAATCTCAGAAAGCTTCGATAGGTTCTCGCTCAGGTTTATGTTTTTGCTCGGCATAGTATTAGGTTAGTTCGTTAATTATAGTCTCTGCGCTTCCATCAGCAAATCGGACCTGCAACGCATCACCTTTCTTAAGGTCCTTGCTCGATCGAACGACCTTGTCGCCACTGAATGCGAGACTGTACCCGAGTTTAAGCTGCCGTTCTGGATTATTGGTCTCGATGAGGCGGGCACTCTGCTCCAGTCGCGTCGAGCAATTCTTAATGCGCGTAGCAAAAGATGAATTTATGCGAAGTGGCGTCTTCTTAAGCCCATCGGCAGACTGACGAAGTGTTGAACCGAAACGAAGCGCTATGGTCCGCCCACCGCTATCTATCGTTTTTTCAGCTCGTCCTATCGCGAAGCCGATCTTAGTTATGCCCGCTCTGATCGAATCTTCTGCATGAGCATACACGGCAAATATCGCGCCCAGCGCCTTCTCAATCCGGAGAAATGTTGATTCGAGCGTGTCGATCGCTTCAGCAAGAGAAGATGCGTAGCCACTCAGTATCGTGCGCTCTGCACGTTCGAGCGAATACTGCGCAGTGCTCCATGATTCATTCAAGAGTTCAGCTACCAATGACGGCGTTGACTCCATCGCATCAGCAGCGAGTGCGGCAAGCGGCACGTCCTGATGATGCCCGAGCCCTGCGATGACCGGCTTCGGAAATGCAGCGATCTCTCGCACCAACGCTTCGTTATCGAATCCCGCGAGTGATTGCACTGACCCGCCGCCGCGAAGCAGCACGAGCACGTCGATCTCTTCCTTGCGGAAGGCACGCACAGACAGCGTGATATCGCGACCCGATTCAGGACCCTCGACCCGCGTATCGCGAATGCGCACCTTGAAACCAAACTTCCGAAGATTATTACTGAAGTCGTGAATGACGGCCCCGTGCACCGATGTCACGACGCCAATCGTGTGCGCATAGGCGGGAATCTCGCGTTTCTTCTCGGCTGCAAATATTCCTTCAGCTTCGAGTTTATCCTTGAGCTTCTGGTATGCCTTCAGGAGCGCTCCTTCTCCCACCAGCTGGACCGAGTCCGCGATGAACGAGAGCTTTCCAAACGGTCCGTAATATTCAGGCTTGCCGCGAACGAGCACTTCCATTCCGACTTCAAGCTCCACACCGCTGAGCGCATATTTGGAGCGCCACATCGTGCAAGGCAACACATCGCCAGAATCTTTATCCTTGAGCGTGAAGTATGCGTGGCCACTCGCTGCACGCTTCATCTCACTTACCTCACCGATCACATCGCCGGCTGCAGAGGCAAGCCGCGCGTTCAACACGTGAATATATTCAGAAACCGAAAAGGATGACTGGCCAGCCATCCTTTCAGTTTCTCACATATGTAAGCGGAAGGAAAAGTCGAGACTATCCGTTCCGTATTGTGATTATGCAGTACGACGAATCGCCTTCACGATTACGAGCAAGATGACAGCACCGACAATCGCGACGAAGAGGCTATAGAAATTGAATCCCGTAGCGCCTGCTGCGCCGAGCATATTCATCACCCATCCGCCGATGACAGCACCGACAATACCGGTGATGATATCCAACATGAGGCTCTGATTAGTGCGCACGATCATTGAAGCGATCCATCCTGCGATAGCACCGAGCACGACCCACAAAAGTAATGATACGAGCATACGTATATTCATTAATTGATAACTCCAGTATCATACGCTCGAGCTTGTGAAGGTATTATGAAGTACTCATCCTTTTGCCTCAGAGATAGGTCAAAGCTGCTACGATAATCACCGCAGAAACCACATGCATCATCGCGAGCACGGCTGCTGTGCCAGGACTACCGCCAGCAAACGGCCCGGTTGTCTTTCCGATAATGAGATAGTCAGGAATGAAAGAAAGGAAAAGCACGATTCCTGAAATCCAGATGAACGGTTTGTCTGGAGCTGTAAGTACCATGCGCAAGACGCCATATACGACGGTCGCCCCAATCACTCCGATCGTGGTGAGCATGACGATTGGCATCACGCTGAGCGCGTGGAGCGGCATCTCAGGATTTATCACGAGCGGCCGAAGCAGCATCATCAGCACGAGATTCGCACCGATCGAACCGAACAGCGCGACAAGGAAACCTTTAAGGAATCGAATCATGGATCTTGTAACTCTACATCGGGCGGGTTTCCATCACCTCGATGGTCGCGCCAGGAATCTGGAAATGCGGATGATTCGCAAATATAGCTGCTGCTGCCTCGAGCGATTCAGCCTGCACGTATGAAGATAGCATCATGTCATTCTTCGTATCTTCGACTCCTGATTCACTCACACGCTTTGTCTTGCCAAGTGCGATGGTATTAAGCACACTGTCCTTGTGTTCTGCCATCCAGGCATCCCATTCTGTGCGCATCTTAGCTTCAGCTTCTTTTCGTTCTTCTTCAGGCTTCTTCATCCATTCTGCGATAACTTCAGCTGGTGCCATGTAAATTGCAGTATAATTTTGCATAGGAATGTGTAATTAGGCTAAGTATCTTTAGAATACCATCTAGTGAGAATTAATGAGTGAGGTTCCCCGATTCCTCAAGCGAATGCTGGATCGACCTCGCCCATTTCTTCACGTTTTCGACGTAGCGTGGAAGGCCGGCCTCAACCACATCCGACGCTCGCATCGTCCACTCCGGTTGTGACGAATATTCTGCATGATCCTCAGCAGTACCAGCAATCTTCCAATCCCGCACATTTGATGCAAGCTTCTCGCGGTTCCGTGCATCATGCTCCCGGAATGCTTCCGGATGTGCAAGAAACTCTCGCAGAGAATCTTTCGCGTCTTCCAATCCTTTCGGTGAATATACGCGCGGATGCTGCAAGTTGTATGAGAGCACGGTCAGGTGATGGATCTGCCCGACACCGAGAAAATCTTGGAAATCCCATCGAATCATTTCATTCAGATAATCGTTACACTCGCTCACACCGCGAATCGGCGCTCCGCATTCGGGACACAGCTCTTCTTGCGCATCGGGGATTGCCATGTCCAGATTATATCTCCTTTATAGATGAGCGTCTTTATCCTCCTTTGATCCTAGGGATTTGTCGCGAACCTGCAAAAGATACGGGCTCAAGTGCATAAGGCCTGCAAATATAAGATATCCAATGGTCGCGCCGATCGTATTGAATATTACGTCGTTAATGTCGGCAACGCGAAAAGTCATGCCTGCTATGAGTCCGGTCACGAACTGCAGTAGTTCGATACCGATAATGAAGAGCATGCCTGCCAGGACTACTTTCTTGAATCGGAAATTCGTAATGAATGGCAGACCGAAACCGAATGGAATCATGAGTAGTATATTCAAGAGCGAAGTCTTCATATCTGCACTCGTGAGCGTGATAAGCGGAATGAGATTTAAACTTTTCCCTGCAGTCTCGCCATTCAGCATGAGCTGCGGCATAAAGTGTTTTAAGAGGAGAAGCGATTGAAACTGAAACAGGGTGTAGTCCAGAACCTTTACAAGGTATATATAAAAGATCGTGAACAATGCAAGATAGAGAAAGCTTTTCTTTTTGTGCCAGCGGAGAAACATGATCATACCGATCCACACGAGCACGACAAGGAGTAACGTTGCCAGATTAAAATACGTCATGACTTGCATATACAGATTATACTCTTACTGTCTCTCCAACTAAAAAGCCCGCACTAGTTGCGGGCTTTTTAGCAGATTGGTAAGTCTACTTGACGACAACCGTCGCGCTTACCGTTGCAGAATGACCATCGCCATCCGAGACAGTAAACTTTGGAGAATATGTTCCGGCGGTGTCATAGGAGTGGGTGAATGTCGACGATGTATCAACATTCATGCTTGCTGCGCGCATGAGCGGTGAAGCTTCTTCGTCGCCCCACACTACTGAGTAGTGGAGGTTGCTGGAAGCTGTCGATGCATGGACCGTCCATACTCCCTCTTCACCTGCGCTCAGCATGACTGGTGCGTCGATACCTGAGATCGAGAGTGCGGGTCGTGCTGCCGTTACTTTGAATGAGAGCGCGTTACTGGTGCGATCGCCGTCTTTTACCTTCACGTTATACGTACCCGCCTTGAGAGACGATGGAATCGTGAACGAAAGCATACCGGTCGCACTCAGACTGACGTTCGACGCGGCTACCCCGCCAACCCAGACCGTGCTGCTTGCGTTGAAGCCAGTACCGGTGAGCGTTGCCGTCGTACTTGCCGCACCTGATGTCGGCGTGATCGAATCAAGATGAAGCTGCACCGTATCGGTGACGATTACCGTTGTGGACTTCGTTGAGGTGCGGCCATTAGTATCCGTCACCGTGAACTCAGGATGGTACGTTCCGGCAGTTGCGTACTCATGCGTGAATGTCGCTGAGGTCTGGATGTTTGTGAGCGCTGCCCGAAGAAGCGGTTGTGCCGTCCCTTCATCACCCCACTTCACGGAGTAATGAAGCGTAGACGTCGCATCCGTCGATACGTTCGCAGTCCAGGTTCCCTCGCTATTTATGAGGAGAGTTGTCGGACCCGTAATGCTCGTTATCTTTGTCTTGTGTTTCTCGGATTCGCCCGTTGATGGCGTCGTGGTGGCCTGTCCGGGCCAGTGCCACCATTGGTGTGTTGGTTGACTCGTCGTTGCCATATGGCCTCCCCAGAACAGGAATGGGGCGACGGCCAACGCGCCGAGTTTTGCTGCGATTGTGTGCATACCTAATGGTTGAGATTAGGCTGGTAAGTACCTTCATAGGTACGCCGCGATCGACAGGTGTTCGGCACTTGTCATCGTGGCTTCCGCACTATATCGAGTCCCACGTGAACTCCTAGTGAGAAGCTACCGGAATCCTTGAATCGGCAATACTTGTAGGAGAAATTTATGGGATACTAATCAGAACGCATATGGATACGTTTGCGAAAATCAACAAAGCAATCCGTACTGACCCTGCCAATGGAGCATGGGAGACTCAAGGATATGCTCCGCTCTATACCGCCTCTGCAGGAGCGCGGATCGTGTTAGTCGGACAAGCACCGGGAAAGAAAGCTCAAGAGAGCGGCATTCCTTGGAGTGATGCGAGTGGCACGAAGTTGCGCACGTGGCTCGGCGTGAGCGAAGAGCAATTCTATGATCAAAACCTGATCTCAATTCTGCCTATGGATTTTTATTATCCCGGTAAAGGCACGAGTGGCGACCTGCCGCCGCGTAAAGACTTTGCACCAACCTGGCATCCACGACTATTGGCGCTCATGCCGAACGTGCAGCTGTTCGTGCTGATAGGACGATACGCGCATGCATATTACTTGCGAGAGAATATGAAGAAGACTCTTACCGAGACCGTTCACCCATACGAAGAATATCTCCCTCGATACTTTCCGCTCGTGCATCCTTCGCCACTTAATTTTCGTTGGCTCTCCAAGAACCCGTGGTTCGAGCAAGATGTCGTGTCAATCTTGCAACAGCAAGTCCGAGAAGTGCTTGATCCAGAACTTACATAATTGAAAGAGCGGCCACACAA
>JARIGM010000013.1 GCA_029288865.1 Candidatus Kaiserbacteria bacterium | reverse complement strand
CAAAACAAAGAACCCGGGCAAAAGATTCCTAAATGACGGAATCTTTTGCCCGGGTTCTTTGTTTTGTCTCGAAAGGTTATAGTACATGCATGAAGATTACGGTTGCGGATCGCGTGGCGCTCATTCGAGATAAGTACAATGGCGACCCGGACGCGAACCTCGCCCATGATGAGGCGCGACTAATCCAGGGTGAGCCGCTTGCCTACGTGATCGGATGGATCCCGTTCTTCGGCCTCACTATCCGTCTCGATTCGCATCCGCTCATCCCCCGCCCCGAGACAGAGTGGTGGACGGAACAGCTCGTGCTGCATCTCAAGGAACGCTTCGGAGATACCCCGTTCAAACTTCTCGATCTTTGTGCCGGCTCCGGCGCGATCGGCCTCACGATCTTGAAGGCATTCCCGAACGCGACCGTCTGGATGAGCGAGATTCGTCCTGAGCACGTCGTGCAGATTCAGCGAAACCTCGCAGCGAACCAGCTCAACACGGAGCGCGCGACCATCCTCACGAGCGATATATTCCTGAACTTTCCGAAAGATGCGCAATTTGACGTCATCGCCGCGAATCCGCCGTACATCCCCGAGAAGCGTGTCCTCGACGATAGTGTCATGAGCTATGAGCCGCACGACGCGCTCTTCGCCGGAGGTGATGGCATGAAGTTCATCAAAGAGATTCTCAAGGAGGCCCCGAAGCACCTCACCCCGGGCGGCGAGCTCTGGATGGAATGCGACACCTCGAATATCGGCAAAGCGAAGAAATTCGCGGATTCCCAGAAGTTCGAGACCGTCATCCGCCTGGACCAGTACGAACGCCCGCGATTCATCGTGGCTAGCAAGACCGTTTCCTGAGCAGTATACTGATTTCATAATGATCGAAGACCAAGACAAGCGCGAGCCGCTTTCGACCGAACCATATAAAGGAGTGCGCGATTTCTACCCGGCAGACTGGGCGCGCCTCACTGCAACCTTTAACACCATCCGCACGGCCCTCGAACTCTGGGGTTACGAGGAATACAACGCTTCCCCCCTCGAACGCGCCGAGCTCTACGAGAGCAAGACGAGCGAAGAGATCGTGAACGAACAGACATACACGTTCGAAGACCGCGGCCAACGCCGCGTGACGCTCCGTCCCGAGATGACGCCAACCTTCGCTCGCATGGTCGCCGGCAAGCGTCGCGAGCTCCCGATGCCGCTTCGTTGGTATTCGATCCCGAACCTCTTCCGTTACGAGCGTCCGCAGCGCGGCCGCCTCCGTGAGCACTACCAGCTGAACGTGGACATCGCCGGCATTGCCGACGCGAAAGCCGACGGCGAGATCATCGTGATCGCGACAGAAATTCTCAAAGCGCTTGGTGCTAAGACGGAGGACTTTATTGTGCGCGTGAGCTCTCGTCCCCTCCTTGCAGCGGCATGCGCGGCAACCGGCTATGATAACGAAGAAGCGATTCGCACCTACAGCCGCCTCCTCGACAAGAAGAGCAAGATGACACTTGCGGAGTTCGAAGCTGCACTTGGCCCGGGGCGGGCAGACCCGCTCAAGGAGATCGAGAATCCGACCGATGAGAAAGTGCGCGAAGAGAAAGACAAACTCATGAGCTTGCTCGAGGCGTTCCGCGCTCGCGGCCTTACGAATATCGTCTTCGATCCAGAGATCGTGCGCGGTTTCGATTACTACACTGGGATCGTATTCGAGGTGTATGACACCAATCCGGCAAACCCGCGCGCGATGTTCGGCGGCGGCCGCTATGACGGACTCGTCGGGATGTTCGGCGGCGACCCGATCCCGTGCATCGGCTTCGGGATGGGTGATGTCGTACTTATGGATTTCCTCGAGACGCACGGCATCCTTCCTGAAATACAGACAGGACCGCAAGTATATGTCGGCACGCCAAGCGAATCAGATTTCTTTGCAGCGCAGAGCTTCGCCGCACAGCTTCGCGCAAACGGCATCCGTACGCTCGTGAACTCGAGCAGTAAGGGTCTCGGCGATCAGATCCGCGACGCATCTCGCCGTAACATTCCATACTTCATCGCCTTCGGCGAACAAGAAGCAAGCTTCGGTACTATCCGCATGAAGACCCTTGCCACAGGCGACGAACAAGAAATTTCTGTTGAAGATGTTGCTGCGCGAATGAGCGGCTCTTGATAAGAAAATCCCGAAGAGTATAATTTCTGGAGTGGGAAATTTTGCGGAGCAGAAAGTGCAGAAATTTCGGCTCTACTGCGGGTCGCGCGGTTTATCCGCCCGTTACGATGGAGGGAAGTGTCGTCCTCCCTGCTCCGCAAAGCATCTCACTTATGATAATCGGCCCGAGTCTCTCAAATATTTCTGAGGATTAGCCGTATAGAAACAAGTCCTGAGTTCAAAGCTAAGTAGCGATTTTTCGAGATGTAACTCAAGCACTGCTATATAAGGCTTTTGGTTAATTTCCCGAAGAAATAGGAAACCAGGTCTTCGACCCGCCTTGTTGCTATATACCACCTCAGGGTCGCTTACGATTTTATCTAAATATCGCACGATCTGCAGATGATGTTTTCGGTGATCATCATAGATGTGCTTCAAAGCGCGAGTAGTCACGAATACGCCCAGCCCGCGAAATTTACAGAATTTACGCTTTCTAAACGGCACGATTTCTTTGCGTGGAGTGCCCCGAACATATCTTTCGAATAGGATTAACTGAGGCGGCTTCTTACGCATGGCCCTGCATCATAGCAGGGCGAGTTAAAATAAAAGTGATTTTCTAGTGAGGATTTTGTATACTGGGTGAATCATGCGTGCTATCACCTTCGACATCGAGACCACTGGCGCAGCGGGCGCACTCGCACGCAACGACCTCAGCCGGATGGAAATCTCGATCGTCGGAATTCATGACTCTGAGACGAACGAATACACCTCATACTCGAAAGAAGAGTTTCCGCAGCTCTGGCCCATCCTCGAGCGCGCCGACATGCTTATCGGATTCAACTCTGACTCATTCGACATTCCGATCCTCAATAAATATTATCCGGGCGATCTGAGCCGTATCAAATCTCTGGATCTGCTCGTTGAAGTACAGAAAGCGCTTGGCCGTCGCATTCGTCTGCAGTCAATCGCCGAAGCGACACTCAATCGCGGCAAAGGCGGTAACGGTCTCCAAGCGATCGAATGGTGGGCGAAAGGCGAAGTCGATAAGATTCGCAAATACTGCATCGAAGACGTGCGCATCACGCGCGAGATATTCGAGTATGCCGTAAAGAATGGTAGCTTGAAGTATATGGACCTTCGCACTAAGCGCGAGATGAAGATCGATACGCGTGAATGGCTCAAGCCGATCGAAGCGCCCGTGCTCACGCACACCCTTCCCTTTTAATATGAAAAACACGTGGCTCATTCCCGCAGCGATCATCTTTGCCGGTGCGATCATCGCGATTCCCGTGTACAAAGTGAACCATCAGTCTAATGTCATGAAAGATGGTGATCCATCTGCGATGCGTCCGATCACATCAGGCGAACATGTTCTTGGCAATCCTGCTGCGCCGGTGATGATCGTCGAGTATGCAGACATCGATTCCGGCTATACGAAAGATTTCCAGAAGAGCATGGAGCAGGTCGTGAAGGATTATGGAAACGATGGCAACGTCGCATGGGTATTCCGTCACTTCCCGCTCATTGGGCAAGATCCGTATTCGGAAGTTCATGCAGAAGCAGCTGAATGCGCAGCAGCGCAGTCCTCGAATCCGACGAACACCTTCTTCGCGTTCATCGATGCGCTTCAAGCAGCAACGCCCGGCGACAGCCAATTCAATCCAAGTGATTACCCAACCCTTATCTCATCCCTCGGCCTCACGGATAGCACCTTCGAATCATGTCTCCAAGCAAGGACATACCAGGGACATGTCGCGGATGATTATGCAGACGCCGTCGCTGTCGGAGCATCAGGAAGCCCGTATAGTATCTTGCTCGTACGCGGACAGAAGCCAGTCGTGATCTCCGGCGCGATTCCCTATGCGGCACTTAAGAAGATCATCGATAAATCCATCGGCACGGTATTGAGTGGAAAGTAAAAACCCTGCGATTCTGCAGGGTTTTTAAATGTGGAAAGAACTGCGCGCTCAGCGAGCAGACTGAACTGCCCGCACCAGGCCGACGATTTGGTCGCCAGAAAAAACACGTTCGTTATGCATTTCCGAGCATTCGAGAAGCGGGCCGTTGGCTGTGTAACAAAGCTCGAATATCTTCGAATGTCCATTCTCGTTGCGAACCGGTTCCGTAAGTATCGGGATGCTTCTGCCCCGAACCGGGATGGTGGGTTCTGCAAGACGAAGCATAGCGGCGACTTCTGGAGTATAAAGGTTGTATCCCCACTTTTGGGTTTTCTTGATGAGAGTTGGGTAGAGGCATGCAGATTCACATGACCTACCGAATTCGCCGACTCGAAGAAATCTGACGATGAAGCTCTGCGGCACCTGGGCAAGGTTGATCGCATCCAGCATGTCTTCTGCATGCGGAGCGACCTGAATCCCAGCATTGAAATATGCCGTGCGGTACGAGTCGCTGGTACGATGTAGGCCCAGCACGATAGGGACCGAATGGCCGATATACCATTCACCCGTCGTGGAAATGGATTTGCGAACTGCTGACATGAACTATTCCTTTGTGAAAGCCTCACATGAGGCACAGGTTTACCCTGCCCGCATCCTACTGCTTTCTTGAGGGTTGTCAAACAAAAACGGCCTCTGCTTTGCAGAGGCCGTTTGATGAAGTTAAACGTTATATTTAATTCGGCGACGGAAGAATGTATGTCAGAGCGACTCGTGTCCGAAGCGTTATATCAATCTTTTTGACGGACATCGCATCCAGGAACCATGTACATCTTTCCCGTTCTAGGAAGAAAACATGGCCGGCATTTTCTTCAATGGAAATTGCAAACGGTCGAGTCAGCAGTATGACCTTATATGCTTCGTGCTCATGTGATGGCGAGTCATCAATCTGGAGCGCCATATCAAGAGCGAACACGGGACTCGGCAAGGAGAATCCTCTCTGCATAAGTTTTCTTCGGAACTCGTCCGGATGACAGTCGTCACCCTTCTCGATTTCCAGCTCGCGCATGAGCTGGGTAGCGTGCATGACCTTCACGAACTGGACAGATTGAGATCCGCCCAAGCTCGTCAGGAGGTGCAGGAGCTTTCTGACCCGTTGCCTCACGGCAATCCCCTTCTGACCGAAAGAGACAAGGTACTCGTCGATAGACGCGCAAGACGGCCCTAAAACAGGCCATACGTTCGATTGAACGCTCGGGCGTACTAGAGAAATTATGGACATGTCGTTTCCCTCTGATTGATTCCCCGCTGTCGAGGTACTGTAACTGAGCGAATACTAGCCCACCTGAGCTTATGCGACAAGGCCGAAACGGAGCTCACACCAGATGCAGTCTTTCTCTTGGCACGGGTTGTTCCAGAATGAAAGCGCGAGGATCTCTTGTGCGCTTTTCTCGATAAGCGCTTTGAGCTCGGTCACTTCTGCATCCGTGATTTCAAATGATTCGGTGCGCAGTTCGCCCTTCTCATTCGGCTCAACGAATTCGATCACGCCTTCGCTCATGGTGCGCGCTGGGTCTGTGCCAGCGAGAAGCATCTTGTAAAACGTGAGCTGACGATAGTAGTCGCCGTTTCCGGTTGCTGTCGTGCCCATTATTTCGTTGCGGCTCTTATGCTTACCGGTCTTGTAGTCGATCACGCGGACCGTGCCATTTGAGAGCGTATCCACGCGGTCGAGGTTTCCGCGGAGCTTCAGCTCGCCGCCGGCGACCGTCGTGACGATCTCGATCGGCAATTCCGCTTCTGCCTTTTGCGGCCACTGATGCGCGTTCTGCTGGAGCCAGACCGTGAGCGCTTTGGTGCCTTTCATTTCGAGCTCGTCGATGTCTTTGGTTGTGAGCGCTGAGCGCGAAAGAGTGCGCTTGAACGTGCTCACCAGATAGTCCACACCCATCTCTTCACCGCGCATACGACGGTCCGCATACGCCTTAAGCGCTGCGTGAATCGCCGTTCCATACAGCATGAATTTGTTTTCTGCTTCAGGAAGCCGGAGGAGGTTCACGTAGAAATATTTCCACGGGCAATCGAGGTAGTTATTGAGTGCCGTCGGGGACATGCCTTGCATGAAGAACGCTTCGCGAAGCGTCTTGAGGTCTTCATCGCTCGGCTTGCCTGCAGCGTGCGCCGCGCGCTTTGCGTCACCGCGCGGATCTGGCATGAGGAGCGGGTCGAGCGATTCTTCGGTGTTCGTCACCTCTTCGACAAGCGCAGGATCGAGATCTTCGAGGAGCGGCATCGGTGCCTCGGGGCGGCCATCATCGCGAGAAAGCGAGTATGAAAGTATCGCATGCTCTTTCGCGCGCGTGAGTCCAACGTACAGGAGTCGGCGCTCGTCTTCGAGTTCGTTCGCACCGCTCAAGATATCCGGCACATAGAAATGCTCGGGACGTGAGCGCGTGGACCATGCCGAGTCCGTGAGGCGCGGCATGAATACATAGGGAAATTCGCGCCCCTTCGAGGCGTGCACGGTCATGAGCTTTACGCGGCCCGGCGCTTCAGGAGCGGCCGTTGAGAGGAGCAGGCCCCGCTCTTCATAGAGCCGGACTAGCTCAAGCGCACGCGGCAACAGCGCGTCATGCTCGCGCTCCGAGAGCTTCTCAAGCATCGTGAGAAAGGCTCTGACCGCCCCCAGGGACTCTGCACGGTCCTCTGCCACGAGTATGGCACCCAAGAGCCCTGAAGCCGCCAGCGCCTTCTCTGCGACCACTGCAGGGCGCTCAATCGAGGCTAGATTCCCGAGCTCCACGAGCTTCTCAAAGAGCGTGCGGGCAGCTGCAGGATTCGAGACTTGTGCCTCTTCGAGCATACGGTCGAGCTCGAGGATACGGAGGACCGGCATGTGCTCGGTGCGTGCCTTATGCGTGATACGCCAGGCGTCGGCAGCGGAGATATGAAATCCTGGAAGCGTGAGCGCACCCGCGAGGTGTTCGTCCCGTTGCTCATTGATGAGCTCGAGGAATCGCACGAGCGCTCGCACGTAGCGGTTATTGAGTGCGTCTTCGCTTCCCATCGTGACCGGGATGTTGCGTTGCGCAAGGCGTTCGCCGAGCCAAAGTATGTCACGGTTCCGACGTGCGAGAATCGCGATGTCGTCATACGCGACACCATCCGCGACGAGTTTTTCTATCTCGCTCGCAACGTATCCGACTTCCGCTTCAGGCGAGGTGCAGCTCGTGAGGGTGATCGGTCGTGGTTTCTTTTTGCCCTTTGATTCCGAGTTCGATGAAAGCGGCAAGCGTGACATGCGCTCGTCCGGCGATGCCGAGATGAGCGCGAGCGCGTTATCCAAGATCGATTGCGTCGAGCGATAGTTTTCCTTCAGCACGATCACCTGCGTGCCTTCGAAGCGTCCGCGGAAATAGTGCACATTGTCCAGGTCCGCGCCTTGGAAGCGATAGATCGCCTGCTTCTCATCTCCCACAATGAAGAGGTTCGGGCGGTCGCTGTATTCCACCAACAGCTCGAGGATCGCGTTCTGCGCGCGGTTCGCGTCCTGGTGCTCGTCCGCAAGGATGTACAGCAAGCCCTCCTGCACCTCACGCCGGAACGTTTCGTCTTCCGTGAGCGCGCGGACCGCTTCGAGGATCAGGTCTTCGTAGTCATAGCGACGGCGTTCGGTGAGACCCTGCTCGTAGAGCTCATACACCGCGAGCAAGTCGCGCGTCTTCGCGATCTTCTTCTGGAGGGATTCGTAGTCCCCCTTGAGCTTCCCTTCATACTTGCCTTTCGTGTGGTGCTTGTCCGGAATCGCTTCGAAATCCGCCTCGGACTGCGCGATGCGTTCGCGGAGCACGGCTGGAGTGACGTTCTCGCGCTTCAGCGTCTGGATCGCGTTCTTCGCTGCCGGATGATAGTACAGCGGATCGCCGAACGGACGGAGGTACTGCACATCCGCGCTCATCAGCGCGCTATCGAGAATCTCCGCGCGCTCAGCATCCGTCGCGACTTGCGCGCCCACGATGCGCGGGAAGTGATCCGGGAATCGCGCGACGAGATACTCCGCAAAGCCGTGGAAGGTATGGAATCGCACCTTCGCGGCACGGCTCCCGATGAAGCGCGCAAGACGCTGGCGCATCTCGGTGGCGCCCGCTTCGGTAAATGTGAGGGCGAGGATGGCCTCGGGCGGCGTGTCCGTCTGCGCCAGGATGTTCGCGATGCGGAGGGTCAAGACCTGCGTCTTCCCCGTTCCCGGCCCCGCGACCACGAACACCGGTCCGTCGATGGCATCCACGGCCGCGCGCTGCTCAGCATTCAGGCCCTTATATGCAGCTTCGAATTCGGGTGAGGTGGGCATTACGTACAGTTTACCTGATTAGCAGGGTTTGTGTATTATGTGCTCTAAGTATTGAGGTAAACCTCAAAATTAATTTATAGTTAGAGAAAATTCTATTTTGATCAGCTACTGCTTAGAATTAATACCTCTTGTTTTGAAAGATATATTATGTTCTTTTATATCTGAATATATTTTGAGTAGGGCAGTCCTTTAATATAATTCTCGATAAAGTCCCAATCTATAGATTCATCTTTGAAAGGCAATTTGATTACGGTCTCTTTTATTCGATCCTGATTAAACTTTCTGCCATAAGATATTTTCTTTTGTTCTAGATTTATGAGAGTGGTAAGAAATATACCCTTAAATACATTGAGTTTGAAGCGAGGTAGCAACTTCTCAACATGATCACTTGCTGTAAAATTTAATGCTTGGTACGCACAATAACCAGTAACTGCGCTATCAATTGTTAAAATATTCCCTTCATCTGTAAAAGTATCATACCAATCTCTAACACCATTATTTGTTGCCTGAGTACTAATGTAAGGATATGTTCGTTCATTGAATGTATTTTTCACATCAAGAATTCTTTTATCTGTTGTTTTGGAACCTTTCACATCAAATAATGTGACAAGGTTCTCACTATGGCCCAAAGCGACCTCCTTCCAATTTGAGAAGTCCAGATCTAATTTCTCTTTACTAAAACTCTCGTTACTAACGTGAGTGACTTGGTTATTCGAAAATAAATAAGTTGAATATTCCTTCAGCGTATTTATAAAATTAGTATCCTCCAATTCTTCAAAGTCGGTCTTTAAATATGCCTCAACAAGCCATTCACTATTAAAGTCTACTTGCTGCAGGACCGAAAAACCCTTAATCTCTTTTCTGTTAAAGTAACTATCTAGCCATAACTGCTTTATCTGATCTCTATACATTCCATAGTAGTCTATTCGGCCATATGGACGCTTTTTTAGAAAACCATCTTCCTTCCAGTAACCAAACCATGTCTGAGTGCTGGGCGAGTGTGGTTTATGTGCTTCAAACACCATTACGCAGGTTACTGAACTTTTTTCACTATCATCAAATAGTTTATCGGGCATACTCATAACAGCTTTTAAAGTGTGGTTTTTCAGGAGCTTTTCCTTAATATCTTTGTTTCCCTTTTTAGTATTCATAGCGCACGACTGTGGAACAATCGCAATACATATGCCACGGGGTTCGAGGAAGTTTAAAGCATTCCAGACAAATTCCAACTCTTGATGACCATTATCTTTCGAATAAGGTGGATTTAGTAACGCCACCGTGGGTTTAAGTTTTTTAATTTCCTGTTCGTCCATTTGGAAGCAGTCTTGTTGGTATACATTCGATTTTCCATCACCTCGTAGCATCATGTTTGAACAAGCCAAGCAAAACATTTTTGGGTTATTTTCAATGCCAATCAGTTGCTTCGTATGTATGTTCTTTATCTTATCTTTATCTCCCCTTGCGTCCTCTTCCATTCTTTTCATCGCACTAATAAGAAAACCTCCTGTTCCGCAACAATTATCTATTACTACACTATCCTTATTAATTTCAGCTAGATCTGTAAATAATTCAGTTATATGCTTAGGCGTCAAGACTATACCTAATCCTCCGTCCCCGTTGGCGTATCTTAGAAACTCATTGTAGAAAATGCCAATTGCATCATACTGTTGGTACTCCTCCAAGAAAGGTTTAACATTCTCCTCAATCTCTCTAATCAATTCTCGCAAGTGAGTGTTTGGAGACCCATCTTTGTTTCGCTCATTAATTATCTTGGTATTATTTCTCATGAAATCATAGATTTGCACCATCGTATTCCTTTTTGTTTCACCGATGTTATCATGTTCGAGCCTTTCTTTAATTGTTGTAATTAGAAATTCAGCTATCTCGATCGGCTTTTGCTTCTTGGTGTATGCCGTCGAGAAACTTTCATCTTCAAGAGCAATTAATATGCCACTAACTATTAGAGGTCTGTGGTTTTCTTCGAATTCAAAATCATCTCTTAAGTGATTATTAAGAACTTTTGAATATTCCATTAGAGTATTAAAATCGTATTGTTCTTTAATAAGATCCTTCTTTAGTAAGCCTATATAGTCTTCAAAGGCATATATTTTATTTATATTTAAATCTCTTGCCACCTTTTCACCTTTAAGCTGTAAAAATGTATCGATTTTTACTCCACTTTCAGCGTCCCCCGATACCCCGATTGAGAAAACATTAAAATCTTTCGACAAAAATGATGAATATAATAGTGCTCCATCGACTGCGTAATCAGCATAACGGTCCAATGCTTTACTTTTATGAAATTTTAAACTGGCCTTGCATTCAATAACTAGTAAAATATCTTTATGAGAATAGCTTATGATAAATTCGGGTCTGCCCACACCTTCTCCGCGTTTTGAAGCAAATTTGAGCAATTTGTCAATTCGAGGATTATCTGATCCTTGTTCTTCTATAATTACAGATTGGCTAGACTCAGCCTCAAAGAGATTCTTATTTTTCTTTAAAATTAAACGAACATAATCTTCTGTCTTTTTCTCATTGACTTTCATAGTACCAATGTAACCCTTTCTCGAGAATTTGGATCCCTATTCAATTAACCGAATCTGTGTTCTTATATAAGAATTCCATGAAAAACCCTTCAAATTCTTGATATAATGGATTTCAAGTTATCCCCACCTATTATTCTTGGTTGAGGATTCTCATAGAATGGTTACTAGTGTTGAGTTTTTTGTATGATTGTTTGAGCAGATCTAGAGCATAAGAAATATCATCAGCCGATTTCAAGACCACTTCATAATCACCATTTCCCCAGTGACCTTTCTGTGGCTTAGTGAAGTCAGTGGCCATATCTCTGGGATCATCCAACTCGCCACTCCGTAAGTTTAGAGTAATCCGTATTTCCTTTGAATAAATTAAAACGTCGGCGAAATTGTTTGGGGCTTTATAAGCTATATATTGTTTTCTTGGGACTTCGATTACTTCTGGACCAAATGCTAACAACCGCTCACGTAATTCTTCGAAAAGAGACCTTACCTCTTCGGAGCCTTTGGCAAGATGATCCTCCACGCTATAAACTCGAACTTCTTTTGTTACATTCTCAACCGTCTTATTCTTCGTTATTGTCTTAATTGATTCTTTCGCTTCAGGTGCAATTAGTTGATTGTATAAAATTGTCGAATTATCAAACTTCTTTACTTCCCACAACTCAATAGGAAGATCTTTGAAACTAATAGCGTTTTGTTGATAAGTAGTAAATGAATGGGCAACAAAGATAACACGTGATTGTGACCAGTCCACATCATCTTTCTTAAGACCTGTTCCTATTCTTTCATTATATTCAAGTATGAAATCAGCTTTATTGTTTAACATCAGTGCTAGATATGCATATCCTTGATCAATAACACTGAAACTCTTATCTCTCTTGTATTCGATAATTATAAAAGCATGGGTCTCTTTATCAAACGCAAGAGTATCTATACGAAAATTCTGCAGAGCATATTCAGAACACACGAATTGTAGTCCAAAAACAGTCAACAGATTCTCTTCAGTGAGCTTTTGAATCTCCTTTTCCAGACCAAGCTCCCTCTCTCGAATCGGGGTTAAAAATGCTCCTTTTATGTTGAATATGGCCATACCTAATTAAATTCTGCTATTCCACAGGAAGAGGATGAGTTTTGATGTCATTTATTGCTTCGAGGAGCTTGATAGTTACATCACTATCGAGACTATCGCCAAGATAACGAACTTCATATAATCCTTGAAGATTGGATGGAAGCTGTACTCCATCACGAACAAGAAGAATAAAACGCTTTCCATAAAGGGCCATTGCAGCCCCAATCTCAATAAGCACGTTTGGGTTTAATATTGCGTGCTCTTTAGCATCCCCATCTATTAGTCTTTGTTCTGCATCGATATGAATAATTGCTGCGCCACACGAGCGCATTGCTTCCATTACTTTTTCTGGTACTGGCTGAGATACGGTTTGTTTTTCGGCTGCAACAACGGCTTGAAATCCACCAAAAGTGAGCAACTTCTTGATTGGTTCAATGAAGGTCTGATTTTTACCGTGGGTGATAAATACGCGACTATTATTGGTATTTGGATTTATTGGTGCCAATTTACTACTATTTCTCGCATCTTCAATTAAGGACCCGTTTGTTTCATCAGGAACAGTTGCTTCGTCCTCAGACAATAAACCTTCAGCACTGGAAGTAATGTTCGTCGCGCTTCCTTGAAGATCAACATATCTCTTTTCTTTTATTGTCTTGAAAAAACCCACTTCAGAAGCGCTTTCTAAAATAAGTTCATAGACACTCTTTGCCCTCTCGCGCGGCACTCCCATATCTTCAAGTACATTAATTGCTATCGCTTCTGCTGGTAGCGGAGAATCATCATACTTTCGAAGAAAATCTGCTACTATCCTTGGTCGCAAAGTTGCTTCACGCTTCGCAAGAAGATCGTCACCCTCAGTTTTTGGTGCGAGAATTCTTCGTGCAAGAGGCGTTAAGGAAATGGTTCCTGCGTTATATCCGCCCTCAGTTAAACCATACGCTATTGATGCTCCCGTTATCATCTTGAAATTACTGGATGTGGGCGTAACGTTCATTGCCTGAGCAACCCATAAAGGTTTTGCTGGCTCCTTTCCATAATTTTGATGTATTGCTGCGGCAACGCGAAGGGCCTTCGAAAGTGAGTATGTGGGGATATCAGTTTGACTAATATTAATACGCTTTTTAATAAGTATCGGAACTTTTTTGCCCACGATTTTCGACTCCGGAGAGGATGTTTTCTTCATGAGGTTATTGTATTCTTCCTGAAACTATTTGCAATTTTTGCTTTTTAGGCTTATATCCGTATTTATCTGAAGTTTTATAAATTGTATAATACCCCCATGACCGCCCACTGGCTGATCAAATCAGAGCCTGAAAGCTACGGAATCGACCACCTCCAGAAGGACAAGAAGACCGCCTGGACCGGCGTGCGGAATTTCCAGGCCCGCAACTTCATGCAGCAGATGAAGGTCGGGGACCCGATACTTTTCTATCATTCCAGCTGCGCGGTTCCTGGCGTGTACGGCCTCGCGAAGGTCGCCTCCGCGCCCTACCCCGACCCGACGCAGTTCGACGAGCGCAGCCACTACTTTGACCCGCGCGCAACCACGGAGAAGCCGATCTGGTATCTCGTGGACGTGGCGTTCGTGCGGAAGTTCGAGACGCCTGTCCCCCTTTCAGAGATGCGCACGAACAAGAAACTGAGCGGCATGCTCATCATGGCACCGCGCTGCAGGCTGTCCGTGACGCCCGTCACGAAAGAGGAATTCGACACAACTACGCGTATGTTCTAATGTGGTTTTGCATTTTCTAACCTAGATGCGCATGGTCATTCCATATCCACACCCACCACTGAGGATCTTCTCGTAAACCGTCGAAACCGAGAATTGTGAGGCCAGTGTTTTCCATATAAAATGTTCGCAGGAAGCGTTCGCACTCCTGAGCTGTGAGCGATTCGCCAAACACCACGACAGCCATAACGATTCGCATGAAGAACCCGTGCGTCACGACACCGATATGCTCTTCAGGTCGGTCGCTTAGATATCGGAGGGCCGCGATAGCACGCGTTTTGAGGTCATCGAAATTCTCTTCATCTGAATGACGATACCCCGGCTTGGCGAAGTTGTTGAAAACGAGCTGGTCGATCTCGAGTGACTTTGGATCATCTTTCACTTTTCCAGTCTGATACGATGGTCTCCTTCGTTCCATGAATAAGACCGAGGATACGATTTCAAGCCCTGTTTCTTCCCGAATTATATCTGCGGTCTCTTGCGCACGTGTCATAGTACTTGAGACAAGGATCTGGATGGGGAGCGACTTGCATCGCTTCCCCATGAAAGCTGCCTGCTCTCTTCCTCGCTCGGTGAGATGCGCGCTGCCGCTCTGACGGATAGGTCCGCTATTCCCTTCACTCTCACCATGGCGTATAAAATAGATCTTCTTGCGTGAGGATTTGTCCTGTTCGGTTTGCATAGGATTAGGCGCCATAAACTTATCTTATCATCCAGCCTCGTAGTTCATTTCTCCGCTCTTTCCAATCCGGCACGGTTTCGGCGACGAGGTCCCAGAACTTCTTGGAGTGGTTCATCTGCCGCAGGTGGCAGAGCTCGTGCACGATGACGTAGTCCGCGAGCGGAAGCGGCACGAGCGCGATGCGGTAGTTGAAGTTCAGGTTCCCGCGCTTCGAGCAGCTGCCCCAGCGGGTCTTCTGGTCCTTGATGCGGACGGAGGCATAGCGGAAACCATAGTGCGCGTTCCAGTGCGCGAGACGCGCTTCGGCAAGGGCGAGCGCCGCGGCTTTGTTCGCCTGGTATGCAGCATGCGCTTCTGCTTTGGTGAGACGCGGCAATCGCGCATGAGGATGCTCTCGGAAGTGGCGCAGCTTCTCCTCCACCCACGTCTGCCTGCTCGCCACGAACTCCTCCACACGTCGCTTCGACGCACTCTTCGGTGCTGTCACCACGACCCGCAGGTCGTCATAGACCGTGATGCGCAGTCGCCGCAATCCTTTCCGTGTCTTTACGATATATTCCAGAATCTCTATGATATCGCGTCCGAGGCTTTTCTCGTATTCCATACCGTTGTGGTATCCTCTTTGAGGAACCCCCCCGAGCATTCCGACAAATTCACCAGAATGAACATGCCGGGAGGCGAGATAGACATGATGGTCTTGTGGAAGAAGGGCTCTCTCTTCGGTGACCGCGAGACGATGCGACCCGTGCCAGACCCCGCAGCGGGCTGAGTACACACCTCTTTAGGTTACGGTACATCGAGGAAATCCGTCAGCAAATGGCTCGCCATACTAAGCCCGATCCTGAAAGGATCGGGCTTTATCTTTTCGTCCTTTGTTTTAGCTACTGCAGACCTTTCGGAACGACTGCCTTCTTATACGGATCGCCCAAGCCCGGCTCGTACAGATTGATCGTATCGTACGAATCTCCGACGACGTCGCCGCAGCTGGTCTTAAAGAAGAGTCCGTCTGCGATGAGGAGCTGCTTGTCCTCTTTCTTGATCGGGAAGAATTTCTCGAGCGGCGCGAGAGTGGCCGTCGAGGTGCCAATGTAGAGCGTGTCGCCTCTGGTCGTCCAATGGACCGTGTCGCGAGCCATTACCGCATCTGCAAGCATGAACACGACGGAGCGTGTCGCTGTGCCGTCTGCCTTGAAGGAATACTCTGTTACAGACGTTGGACAATCCCCAACCATGACCTTTCCTGGAAAGAATGATTTGTAATCGAAAGTCGCTTGCTCGAAACGGAGAATACCGTTCACGACGGTTGGGACCCAGTACCGTTGCGTGCCCAAGAGGGCGATGCCGACGAGAATCAAGATGAATAGAAATATTTGTAGTGGTGTTCGAAAGCCTTTCATGCATTTATAGTAGCATCGTACGGATGAGTTGACTTTCCATTTTGATACGATATAGTCTAAATAGGTAGCCGCAGAAAACGGCATTTCTTTCCCAATCCAGAGGTAACTCAATGTTCGAGACCTTATTACGACCCCAGCAACCGCGACAATCCGGAAGCAAGGAACGAGAACGCCTGAAGGCATTCTTGGACCTCGTTAAACGCGCCGGTTACCGCTGCGCCACTCGCGATGACCTTGCGCCCTACGCGCAAATGTTCGTCGTCGACGTCCATGCTCACATGCAACGTACCGATCCGGTGAGCGGACCCGGGCCCGGCTGGGCCGAAGTCCAGATCGACGCAAACCCGATCGCGGATTCGCACGTACGGTATCGCTGCATCGATTCGACCGAAATAATGGATACTCGGCCAGTCGATATCGTGCTCCGGTCCGGTCCGTGCGAGAACCCAGACGGCAACCGATACCGATGGATCGTACCTTTCCGCAGCTGATGGTCCCCATCATCTCCTGCGAAGACTGGGCCCTGACACACCACCCTCTCGTGTCAGGGTCCTTTTTTTATTTCTCATGAACCCTGCTTCTGCATCTTCTTCATCTTTTCTACATGTGCCTCTTTATATGCTAGCCTAAGACGCTTTAGCCCCACTAAATTTCTTTTTTGTAGGAGGCATGTTCTTTCTCGCGCGTGCGACGAATGATCAACGTTGCTGAGCGCATACGAGAAAACCACTCAAAGAGTGGTTTTCTCGTATGCGCGACATTGACAGCGCCACCCATCAGGAATACTATTATTGATGTAATTGCCTGACGACAGAAAATTGTATCGGCTTCGCTGCGGACACCCGAAAGGGTCGTACTAATGGGTGAAATGGGAGCAATCCTTGCCGTCACCCCAGGCAACAAACAATAAGCACCGCCAAGGCGGTGCTTATTGTTTGTTGCCATTCTTGGCCTTCTTGGGTGTTCTAAAGTGTATAGAACATATTTCTATTGAATCAGTCTTGCAATCAACAATGATTCTCAGGAAAGCTTTATTTTCACGGGAGTAATCCTTTGAATAAAAGTGTCGATATTTCGATTGGATTACATGCTGATCAAAATCGCATATCGTCTCTTTCACGTGATTTATTGCAAAGGCCAGATATCCTAATACATCGCCAGCGTCATGCCTTAGCATCAACCCATGTTTACGTTCCTCTACGAAATGCTTGATTGCTCTTCTTGATATGTAGACCGAATAGCCTGCATGCGGATGATTGGAGCGCATGGAGCGAGGAATATCAAATAGATGCAATAACTCGTCATGCCGCTCGATACGAGCTCCATATTCCATATTAAAATAATCGCGCACGAGACGTTTTACTTTAGCAAGTATTTTCTTTTCACGACTGACGCTCAAGGCCCTCACTATACAGAAGCGAGTTCAAATAAAAGTGAAATCCCGCCAAAGGCGGGATTTCACTTTTATTCTGGATGCTTAGTAGCTCTTGAGGCGACGAGACTTCTCGTGCGTACGAATCTTCTCGAGCGCCTTCGCCTCGATCTGACGGATACGCTCGCGGGTCACGCCGAACTCCTTCCCCACTTCTTCGAGCGTGTGGTACACGCCATCGAGGAGCCCGTGACGCATCTCAAGAATCTTGCGCTCTTTTGGTGAGAGGTCATCGAGGATATCGCGAACCTGCTCGGTGAGAATGCGTTCTGATGATTCCTGCACTGGCGACGGAATCTTATCGTCCGCGATGAAGTCACCAAGGGTTGAGCGATCGTCGTCATCAGAACCGATCGGGTTCTCGAGCGAAAGCGTGTCTTGGTTGATCTTCTCGATCTGGTAGATCTTGTCTACCTCGACACCCATTTCAACAGCGATCTCTTCAGGCTGCGGGTCGCGGCCGAGCGCTTGCGCGAGGCGGCGGCTCACCTGCTTATACTTCGCGATGGTTTCCACCATGTGGACGGGAATGCGGATGGTACGTGACTGGTCAGCAAGGGCGCGCGTAATAGCCTGGCGAATCCACCAGGTTGCGTACGTTGAGAACTTATAGCCCTTCTTCCAATCGAACTTATCAACGGCCTTGAAGAGGCCAAGGTTTCCTTCCTGGATGAGATCCAAAAGCGTGAGGTCAGGTGAGCGTCCGACGTATTTCTTTGCGATAGACACCACGAGACGGAGGTTTGAACGTGCAAGAATGTTACGTCCTTCTTCGTCCCCTGCTTCAATGCGGCGTGCGAGTTCCTTTTCTTCGTTACCGGTCAAAAGTGGGTACTGGCCGATTTCACGAAGGTAAATCTGGATAGAGTCATAGCCTCCTGAATCGCGAGTCTTGATGTTGCGGTTCGCGAGGTACTGGTCAGCATTATCCTCAAGCATGCCGCCTTCAAGGATGTCGATGCCGGCGATGGTGAAGCGCTCGTAGAGTTCGTCGAGGAAGTTAACGTCATCTTCAACGTGGGGGAACTCACGAAGGATTTCGGAGTACGTAATGTACCCGCGTTCCTTTCCTTTCTTGATAAGTGCTTCTGCCTTGTCTCCGCGGTCGGCGAGTCCTTTTGCCTTTGCGCCTTTGGCAGCTACACGAACAACGTTCGCTGCGCTCACCTTCTTTCCAGCAGCTTTCTTTGGCGCAGCTTTTTTAGGGGCAGCCTTCTTTACGGTCTTCTTTGCCGGTGCTTTCTTTTTTGCGGGTGCTGCTTTTTTAACCACCTTCTTAGGGGCAGCCTTCTTTACGGTTTTTTTAGGTGCAGGTTTTTTAGATGTTTTTTTCGTGGCCATAGAGGGTAAAAATAGAAAAAGCCAATAATGTGAACTATGAAAACTAGGTGGAATGTAGAAACACTATGAGAGGCCAGCTATACGTGCGCCTAGCTCCGTACATCGGAGCGCTGCTGCTTGTATTCCCGCGGCATCATTCGCCGCTTCTGCTGCCCGTAACTGTCGCGTTGCGTCCTTGAGCGCGTCCCGTAGGATCATCCGCTCGAATGCGTACAAAAGCTCATCGCCCGCGTGTTCCCCTGGCAGCTCGCCAAAGACGAGACCTGCCTCAAATAATGCGCGTTCGCCCAGGTCCGCTATCATTGCGGAATCTACTGGTGCGTCGGTAATTCTACCGTACTCTGTTTTAAGCCGTTCGGCAAGGGGCGTTTCAGGGTATGCCTGGATAGCAGCCAAAATCAGCGTCCTGCGTGCCTCAAGCCCTGATGCTTCTGTAGACGGCTGAGGTGCGCTTTCCTTTCTAAACTCTCGGTACGGGCCAGTTTCCCGTTCGGTCTTTGGTAGCGCTTCGCGCACCGCTTCAGGTGTTTGTGAAAGCGCACGCGCAATGATCTCGACGTATCGGTTTCGCTCAAGTGGGCTTTTGACCGCAACCACAAGCGGCAACACGGTTTCCTCTACCCTGCGCAGAAGTTTAAAGTCATCCTTTTCCTGTGCCGCTAACACTGAAAGAAAAAACTCAATAATGGACTGTGAATTCTTAACGAGTTCGGTAAAGGCTTTTCCACCATCTTCAGCAACCACATCGGCAGGATCTTTTCCTTGCGGAAGACGTACGGCTTTGACGCGCATGCCGGCCTGAAGGGCCGCATGCGCGCTCTTTGCCGAAGACGCAAGTCCTGCGCGGTCAGCATCAAGCGCAAGCATAAGATTATCCGCATAGCGCTTAATGAGCGAAAGATGCGTACTTGAAAGTGCCGTACCGGAAAGCGCGATGGTGTTCGTAAAGCCAGCCTGATGCAGTAAAAGAAGATCAAACTGCCCTTCTACTAAAATAGCGAAGCCGCGCGCGCGAATCGCATCCTTTGCGCGATCCATACCAAAGAGAATTTCACTTTTCTTAAAGAGGTCGGTTTCAGGTGAGTTGAGGTATTTCGCCTGATCATCTTTTTCAAGCGCACGACCCGTAAATGCCACCGTGCGTCCGGCAGTATCACGAATCGGAAACATAAGACGGCTGCGGAATCGGTCGTACCAGGTTCCCGGCTTTTCATCGGCTTCCTTTATAAGTCCAGCTGCGGCAAGTTCCTTCGGCGTAAAGCCTTGCGCCGTTAACGCTTCGAGCAAGCCACGCCAGCCTGAAGGCGCGATTCCCAAATTCCACGAACGAATCGTTTCTGCAGTAAGCCCGCGTTCCTTTGCATACGCAAATGCAGGCGAAGTTTCAGTAAGTGCACTTGCGAAGAACTGGTCAGCCTTAGACATGGCTTCACGGAGACGATCCCGCTCATCACTTTTTATGCGGTCACCAGGCGTTAGTTGCTGGATCTCAACTCCTGCTTTGTCCGCTAATATCTTTAGCGCACCTTTAAAGTCCACGCCCTCCATCTTCTCGATGAAGGTGAAGTGGTCCCCGCCTTGGGAAGTTGAAAAACAGTAAAAGGACCCTCGGTCTGGAGAGACATAAAAGGAGGGAGTCTTTTCTTTGGAGAACGGTGAGAGACCGCGGAAGTATTTTCCTGCACGAGTGAGCTTCACATACGGTTGCACCACCTCCACAATGGAAAGCTTGTCCTTGATGAGCTGCGTAG
>JARIGM010000034.1 GCA_029288865.1 Candidatus Kaiserbacteria bacterium | reverse complement strand
GCAGACGAAGCGAAGAAATACGGCCTCGTCGACCAGGTATACAAGGTAAAATAAGGGCGATTAGAATAGCCGGGCAATATGTGGTACCGTGTGGCCACATATGTCTATCAAGCTCGTCTTAAGCCTTTTAGCGCTGTCTGGTATTGCCGGCATCGCTCTCGGATACGTGCTCCGTTTGCTCATTTCCCTCGGCCAACGAGGCTCTTTGGAGTTGGAAGTGAAGCAGAAGCTCATCGAAGCGCGTGAGCGTGCAAACCAGATCCTCAAGAATGCCGAAGAAAAGGTAGAAGACCGCGAGAAAATCCTTGAAGCTGAGTTCCAGGAACGCGAAGATCGTCTTGAAAAGACTGAGGATCGCCTCGCAAAGCGTGAGGAATTCCTTGATGAGCGCGAACGGGCTCTCTCCGAAGAAAGCGAAAGCGTGCGAAACCGCGAACATGACGTGGAACGCGCTCGCAAGGAAGCTGAGGAAATCCTCAAGCAAGAACGTCTTGAGTTGTCCCGTTTAGCGAATCTTTCTGAAGAAGAAGCCAAAAATCGCCTCTTAAAAGAGGTTGAGGAAGCATATCAAAGCTCGATTTTGGCTCGTATCCAGAAGCTCGACATGCATGGCAAGAAACTACTCGAAGACAAAGCGCGCGATATCCTGATGAGCTCGATTCATCGCCTGGGAAACGCTGTAAACAGCGAATCGATGACGCTTTCCGTCGTGCTTCCTTCTGAAGAAATAAAGGGAAAGATCATCGGTAAAGAAGGCCGCAATATCAAGGCATTTGAACGCGCGACCGGCGTGGATGTCGTCATCGATGATATTCCAGACCGCATTACCCTTTCTTCATTCGATCCGCTTCGCCGCACCATCGCGAAAGTCGCGCTGGAAAAACTCATCAATGATGGACGCATTCAGCCTGCAAAAATCGAAGAAGTAGTGGAGAAAACGAAGGCTGAAGTCGAGGAAATCATAAAGCAAAAGGGTGAAGAAGCCGCATATGAGGTTGGTGTCGTGGGTCTGGACCCTCGACTTATCATGCTGCTCGGACGCCTCAATTTCCGCACCAGCTACGGCCAGAACGTACTTCAACACTCCGTCGAGATGGCGCATCTTGCCGGCATGCTGGCCGAAGAACTCGGTGCAGATCCGAAAATTGCTCGCTCTGGCGCCCTTCTTCATGACATCGGAAAGGCAGTGGATCATGAAGTGCAAGGCACGCACGTCGAGATCGGTCGTCGTATCCTTGAGCGTTTCGGCGTAGATCAGCGAATCATCCAAGCGATGCAAGCGCATCACGAAGAATACCCATATGAGACCCCAGAATCCGTCATCGTGCAGGTTGCAGACGCGATCTCTGCAAGCCGCCCAGGCGCAAGAAAGGACACAGTAGAGCGGTATTTGGAGCGTGTGAGCGATTTGGAGCGCATTGCAGCAGCGTTTCCTGGCGTCGAGAAAGTATATGCGATTTCAGCTGGTCGTGAGCTCAGAATCTTCGTAAATCCAGGAAAAATCTCCGATGTTGCGATGCATAAGATGGCCCGACAGATCGCAGAACGCGTGCAACAGGAGCTAAAATATCCGGGAGAGATAAAAATAAATATCATTCGTGAAAATCGCGTCGTGGAATTTGCAAGATAATTGCATTTCTGTCAAATTTTTCGCTATCCCCGCCTCTTTTTTCAGCCTATTGCATAAAATGGCTCATTTTCTATACTTTCCCCGTACGCCCTCCCTTCGGAGGATGTAGCCTAATCCACCTAATTTATATCCACCATGGCAAATAAAGCTGATCTCGTAGCAAGCGTGCAGGAAGTACTTGGCGGTACTCGTGCAGACGCTGACCGTGCTGTTGAGAACGTTATCGCGTTCATTACTAAGAACCTTACAGCTGGCGAAGAAGTATCTATCGCTGGACTCGGTATCTTCGTTGCAAAGCCTCGTGCAGCTCGCACCGCTCGCAACCCTCGCACGGGCGAGATGGTGAAGGTTCCTGCTTCACGCACTCCTAAGTTCCGCCCTGCAAAGGCACTCAAGGACGCAGTTAAATAATCTGTACAGATTATTTTAGAAAAAGCCCAGCAATGCTGGGCTTTTTCTTTTTATTGTATTGGTTCTGCCACGACGAAACTGGTGTAGTTGAACTTCAGATCCTGGATGCTTTCTTCAAGAATATCGAGGCCATAGATCTCAGCAGCCATGCGCGAAGCAATAACTGCCGTGGTAGGCGCTAGAGTGCCTTCGGAAAGGTCTTTCGCTGCCTTTGCAGTATCTGCATATTCTTCCACATCAACGCCCGGCCATTTGCGCTTCAGATACATACGGCATTGTTTTAACGCCTGATCATGAGACGTTATCTTCGTGATCTGATCTGCATTCACTCCTGGCATCACGAGCAGGTTCTGATGCACATCGATCTCGAACATCTTCTTCACCTGGAACCGATGTTTTGCCATTGCATACACAGCCTCTATAACGATGCCGCCATTGCTGTTCTCGATCGGGAAGATACCTAGGTCGATTTCGCCGCGTTCGAGCCCTGAGAGCACGTTTTCAGCCGAAATAAGGTATGCCAGCTCAGCATCTGCAATATTTTCCTTCTCTATATACGTTCGCGCTGCCTCTTCGGAGAAGCTTCCCTCTGCACCCATGATGCCGATTTTCATATCATTCAAAATACTTCTTATTCTTGAGTTTGTCAGGCAAGTAGCTGTCTGTATCGTACATTTCATACCCCTTGTGATAGTCCAGGTCTTTCATGAGCTTCGTTGGTGCATTACGGATCTTTTTGGGCACTGGCAGGTTCCCGAGCCCTCGGACGTCAGATTGTGCCGAACGCAATGCATCATATGCTGATCGGTCTTTTTGAGCCTTAGAGAGGTATGCGACGCCATGCGCGAGATTTATCGCGCATTCTGGATAGCCAATCGTTTCACACGCACGAAATACCGCATTTGCGACGACCAAAGCAGTTGGCTGCGCAAGTCCCACATCTTCTGAAGCGAAGATCACCATCCGCCGTGCAATGAAGAGCGGATCTTCGCCTGCTTCAACCATGCGAGCCAAATAATACATCGCAGCGTCCGGCTGTGATGCACGCATGCTTTTTATAAACGCAGAGATCGTATCGTAATGTTCTTCGCCCTTTTTATCATAGCGAAGATGCGGCGACTCAAGCGCTTTGTTCAGATTCGCAACCGTTATGCGCTTTCCATAAAGCGCTTGCGCACTTTCAAGCATCCCAAGCGCTTTGCGCGCATCACCATTCGAGTATCCAAGCATCCACTGGAATGCATCTTCCGAGAGTTTCACACCAGCCCGTGCAACAATCGCACGCAGCGATTCTTCAGAGAGTGTTTCGAGAACGAACACTCTACAGCGTGAAAGCAACGCAGGAATCACTTCGAATGATGGATTCTCGGTCGTGGCACCAATTAACGTGAGCTCACCGCTCTCCACATATGGCAGCAAGAAATCCTGTTGGCTCTTATTGAATCGGTGGATCTCATCCAAGAACAACACTTTTTGCTTGAATCCGATCGATTTGTTCGCACCGCTCTCAACTATCTTACGAATATCATCCTTCCCCGCAGACACGGCTGAGAGTTCATACAGATCTGCATCAAGTGCATTCGCATAAATACGCGCGATTGTGGTCTTCCCGGTGCCGGGCGGTCCCCACAATATGAAAGAAAAGAGATGTTTCTTCTCGATCGCGACACGGAGCGGCTTGCCCGCACCCACTAGATGCTCCTGATCCACCACCTCATCGATAGTCTTCGGCCGGATACGTGATGCCAGAGGTTCCATACCCATAGCGTATGCCTCTCCCCATGAATTGCAATTAAAGAAAAACAGCCCGCATCGTGCGAGCTGTTTTTGCGATTTACGCTTTCTTTCGTGGCAATTGGCCACGAATTGCTTGATAACTGCATTGAATGAGCGAGCTTCTGACCAAATCCTCAGAAATGATAGGGTACTCGCCTCTATCAAAAACAATCTCGCCGTCCGTCATTCTGACTTCCACCGAGGAGCATTCAGGGTGCTCCTGAGCAAAAGCATCGTTGATGAGTTTGCTCAGCTCTGCCGAAGAACCTAAAACCACCACGATTGAACTTGAATATGTAAGCCGTAGAATCGTCTCTTTTTTCATGGGTATCTCCCTTCCGGGGGCATCATATCATAAGACGTTCGCTCACAGCTCTGAAACTAAAAGTGTGCGGGATAGGAGAATCGGACTCCTGCTCTCAGTTTGGAAAACTGATGTTCTACCATTAAACTAATCCCGCTTTCGTACGAGCATAGCATATCGCTTTAAATTTTGCCTCCCGTTCTTCACTGTATTTTTGGACCGTAAGGAAGTAGCATGAAGACATGTTGCGCTACGCGAAAATCGTTGCAGGCGCTTGCGCCGTTCTTGTCTTTGTTGCGGTGACTCTCTCCCTTGGCCACTACCTTGCCAAAGTCAGCAATCCTCGGCCAACCCCTGCCTCGGTGGGCAGCGCGGTCTTACCATCCTCCCATACTGCTGCTACCAGCACTGCTTCCACCACCTCCACTTCCTCTATCGCGACCTCAGTCGCCGCCACCCCGGCCACTTCCACGATACAGAAAATAAGCCCTAAAACGGTGATTCCAGCATCTCTGCCGACCATTAGCACTACGACGGTCATTGCTCGAGAACTTTCCGCTTCGGGCGGGAAACTGCTGAAATCGTTAGTAAATATCGTCTGCGTATCAAATACGAAAGGAATCCCTTCTATTTCCGGCACGGGAGTGATCATTGATTCTCGCGGCGTTATCCTCACAGCTGCCCATGTAGCCCAATTATTCCTCCTCCAGGACTATTTAGGGACCGACAAGGTGCAATGCCTCATCCGTACTGGAAGCCCCGCACGGAGGGCGTATTTGGCTGAGCCGATATTCGTATCCCCGAGCTGGGTACATGCGAATCCATCCACCCTCACCACCGCTTCCCCGACCGGCAACGGCCAGAACGATGTCGCGCTCCTCGGCATTACCGGAACCGCGACTTCCACCCCCCTTCCCTCTTCATTCCCAGCGATTCCGCTCGGACCAAGCCAACCGCTCGCCCAAGAATCCGTAGCGATCGGATCATATGGCGCACAATATCTGAGCGGAAACGATCTCAACTATTCCCTCTACCCTATCCTGGTCTTTGGCTCTATCGCGAATCGTTATACCTATTCCAGTGGTTCAGCGGATCTGTTCTCTATCCAAGGCAGCGCGGCCTCACAGGAAGGTTCGTCAGGTGGTGGCGTTGCGAATCCCTCCGGGCAATTAATTGGAACGATCACCACAAGCTCTATTGGTGGATCAGTTCAAGAACGCACCCTCAATGCCGTTTCTGCTGGACACATCCGCGACACGTACCAGGCTGATATGGGAGCGAACCTGGACAACGCCTTAAGCTCGCATAGCGTTACGGACCTTATTCAAGGCTTTAATTCCCAATCCGTCCAATTGGGTCAACTTCTATATACAGACGTTAAGAATGCACAGCACTAAGTAGTCGGGCTGCTGGGAATCGAACCCAGTCATCATGGTCCCAAACCAAGCGTACTACCGGTATACGACAGCCCGAGTGAGGGTAAAACCAAATAAAAGCTATTTTATTTGGTTTTCGCTCGAACGAGGGAATGTATCGGTGCAAGCAACCGATACATTCCCTCGTTCGAGCCAACCTCGTAAACCCTATCCTACCAGCTTTTTCAAATTAGAGAATACATGGCACGAATCGGACAAGTGAATGATTATCCCCATCCCGTATCCACACCAGCACTGCATCGATCTGCCACTCCCCTTCCCAACCCTCTTCGGCCACTAGCCACTCAGCCGTTCGCGCCACTTTCCGGAGCTTATTGGGGTGCAGATTATCAGATGGCTTATAAATATCCTTATTTTTTGCTGTAGGAAAATCGGTACATCTGAGTGACTTCACTTCTACGAAGTGCAAGATATCTTCCTTCTTCGCGATTATATCGATTTCACCCGTCTTTCGGGCTATATTCCTGCCACAAATCTCGAAGCCATGCCGCCGCAGGTACTCAGCAGCGACGTTTTCCCCATATGCTCCCCTGTCCCTTGTAGATAAGTTTGTGGTATTCACGGCTTTTAGAAATATAGCCTATTTACTTAATATATTTATGAAAAAGTTCTAAAGACTTTCTAAAGAACAGTCCTTTATCCCCACTATGCACAGAGTTGTCCACAGTTTTCCACAAGGACATGTCCCCAAAGACAAAACCGGCCTTGAGCCGGTTTTGTCTTCTGTTACTGCTTTCGCTTGTTGGTGCGGATAGGGAGAATCGGACTCCCGCCTCGTCCTTGGCAAGGACGCGTTCTACCACTAAACCATATCCGCAATGTCATGAATCATAGCAAAGGTGCAGAGCTTTTTCCAGTATCCTTTGCTTATACAGCACTGAGTGGTGCACCGTCTTGTGACCTAATTCGAACTGGGTACCCGCGTATCAGCCTCCCTTCGCTCTCTCCCGGCCGTATCGTGACGCTGGATGTATCGGCCGCGAAGATCATGCCGCAGGCGCCGGCAAACGACTTCCTGGCAGAGCTCGTGAAGCGGGCAGCGTAAGAGGGCCGCGCGCTTTCCGTCTATCCTTTTCCGGTGCCTCAACCCAATCCACCTCAGACTAACGGAAGATGGGTCGAGCGGTCGTCTACTTGTCACTCGTTGAATTGCCCTGGTCTCTCGGCCTCAAAGCGATTGTGGGTTTTGAGGCAATAAACGGCGTCTAGTCTCTGCGGGCCGCTGAATCATTTTCTAGTGTGATGGATATTTGACGTTCCGGGCAACTCGTGTTAGGCGAATTACCGCAGCCTCACAACTTACTCAAGAGATAGGGATGTGGAATCGGATTCGGGACAACAAGAGCCTTCAGGCTTTTGGTGCCATCGTAGGCATCGGCCAAGTCCTTATATCGACTCTGACCACCATAATTTCTGCTGTCGGTGGGGTCGCGGTATTTGAGGTGCTTTTGGAGAGAAAGCAGGCCCCCCTATTGGTGGCGGCGCTTAGCGTTCTCACATGCGGTCTAATTGCGTCATTGATATGGATGCTCAAGAATATCGCGAAAGTAGCTCACTCGTTAAAAGAGGATTGGAATCCGAACATACTTAGTTTGAGGCGTGATATTTATTGCATCCTAAAAAGCCGGACTGAGATCATTTACAAATACGTTTATCATTTGCAAATTCTTCGCGACGGGGTGGATTCATTCAATCATCGGGTCGGCTGGTCGGGCCAAGGTTCAATAGAAGTAAGCGTGAAAAATCCTGGCTTTACTCCGATTCTTCAACACAACTCTGGATCGCTCTATAAACGCCTTAAAATAGTCTTCGAAAAGCCGATGCCTAAGGGACAGATGAAATTGGAATTTACCATTTCAACGAATGGAAACGTCGAAGAGCAAAAGCCGTATGTCGCGTGCTCGTTTATAGAAGCGCGTGTGCCACGCGCAGCCTCGCTAACTCTCGATTATTCGTCCCTACCCGTAAGGCGGGTTTGGAAGGAGGTTTACAGGCGTGAAAACGCCAATACTCAACTGATTCCGCCCGAAGAGGTCCTCCTAACTGCTGAACCGACAATCTCATGGCCTATTGCGCCGAAGAAGCGGAGGCGCTACTGTCTCTGCTGGGAATATTGATGTAGGATAGATGCATGGATAATGCATAAAGCGACGAGCTTTGCTCGATCCAATTAATCATTTGTAAATGCGTACGCCTTGGATATCCGGCTCAAGCGGGGTGAGAGCTCTGCTATCTTCACACCTCATCACCATGCAATATTAACCAAAGCGCCTTTCGCATTTTGTGAGCGAAATCGCGTGTGGGTTGGCCATTGGTAGGCTCGGTTATAAAGGCGCCAAAGTTCAAGAATCCAATCCAGAGAGGGTGCGGTTGAATCTTGCCCACCTTAGAGCCAGGAGGATCTCCTTGACCACCTGACTCCGCTGCCTGATTCTAAAAAGAATGGCAGACGAACCAAAGCCCCGCAGACCAGGCGACCTCCTCCTGAATCGCTATTTCCCTGATGCTGATGAGGAGACCCGTGAACGTGCACGGAAGGCGTTCGCGGAGTATGGACTGCTCCTGGCTCGCATTGGCACTAACATCCTAGGGAACCGAGAAAATCCGCCGGAAGAGGCGCCGGCGCCGCGCACCGTCCGCAATCCACTAAAGGGTATCCTCGGACGGTGACCGTTATATTTTCAGAGACGGAGGCGCTTGAAATCGTGGTTGATTCGAAAAAGAAGGCCGAGGAATGAACTTGTCGCCCCGCTATCCCACCAGGGGGCGGCGAAACGGGCAGCTAGTGGATTGGCCGCGCCACCGGACCACGGTCGGCGACAGAGAGCAGAAGCAAGACCTCGTCGTAATAGGCCGAACCCTTTCGGGTTTGTAACGCGAGTTCTGGGATCATGCCCATTTCGCGTTCGCACAGGCGCGCGGCCAAAACACCTGCCATTATGAGCGAGAGCTCAGGCACAGTCAGAATCCTGAGCTCAGCACCGCGGTCGGCAATTGCACAGCATACGTTGAAGAGCGTGGCGCCATCCCGACCCAGATCCGCTTGGGTACAGACCACCAGACGATCGCCTTCGTCGAGGGTATGAAGCGCGTCGGCCAGCCGCGGCCCAATGACCGTCCCCGAGACACCAAGGTCCGTGTAGACCTGCGCACATCCAGCCTCCCTCAGCGCGCGCGCTTTGGCGTCGGCTGGTTGGGTTGACAGTGACATTCGTGCGTAGCCGTAATCCAACATGTGCTCCAATCTGACGTAATCTATTAGGACGCCAGGGGACGGCATGTAAAGCATAGCCGTCACCCAAAGAATTCTCAGCGGTTCGTGGTTCGGCTAAATTGCGACGCACATGTCTGTGTCCAGTTCGAATTCTCTAGGGGCTCGTCCAAATTTCAAAAACGTGCGTCAAGGGGAACAAAACAAAAGAGCCTGTATTTACAGACTCTTTTGCACTTTCACGATGAAAGTTGGATTGCCTTCAAGATAGTGCCCCCGCCAGGACTCGAACCTGGAATCGCAGTTCCGAAGACTGATGTGATATCCATTTCACCACAGGGGCAATTTCTCCATACTACGGCACCTATAGGAGAATAGCGAGTGCCGTACTAGTATTTTATGCATGGAACCCGGTCTCCCCTTCCCTATTCCCACAGAAGTCCAATCCGTTTCTGACAGTCTCCAAAAAGAGGGCTTCGAGGCTTATTTAGTTGGCGGCTGTGTGCGCGATCTCCTCATCGGACGAAAGCCGAAGGATTGGGATCTCACGACCAATGCAAAGCCTGAGGATATCCTCCGCATATTCCCCCATGCGTACTATACCAACGACTTCGGAACCGTTGGCGTCGTATGCGACGATGCAGAGGACGAAAGCCTGAAGATAATCGAAGTTACCCCCTATCGCACCGAGTCAGGCTATTCAAATAAGAGACATCCTGACGAAGTCACCTTTGGGGATAACTTAGAAGACGATCTGGCTCGTCGGGATTTTACGATCAATGCAATCGCACTCGATGCATCTAAAGGACATATAATTGACCCTTATAAAGGACAAAAGGACATTGGGCTACAGGTTCTCCGCACCGTGGGCAATCCTGAGGAACGTTTTGAAGAAGATGCTCTACGCCTCATGCGAGCCGTTCGATTAGTGGCTGAACTTAACTTCGCCCTGGATTCAGATACTGCCACAGCAATACACAATAAAGCCTCAAATCTTGCTTTTATCTCTAAGGAACGTATCAGGGATGAATTCATCCGCATCCTTAATTCTGATCAACCAATGATGGCGTTGGTACTGGCCCAGCAACTTGGAATCCTTGAGTATATTGCGCCTGACTTAGTTCGCGGTATCGGAATCGATCAGAACCAGGCTCATAGTTATGACGTTTTCGGCCATCTTATGCGTGCAACCCAGCACGCAGCGGATAAAGGCTGGGACTTTGATATTCGCCTCGCTGCCCTATTCCACGACGTTTCCAAGCCTGAAACTCGCAAATGGTCAGACGAAAAAAACGATTGGACGTTTTATGGCCATGATGTGGTTGGTTCACGTGTAACAAAAAAGGCCCTTGAGGAGCTTAAGTTTCCACGTGAAACCATAGAAAAGGTCTCAAAACTGGTCCGTTGGCACATGTTCTTCTCTGATCCTGACCAGATTACCCTTTCGGCTGTACGCCGCATGATTCGTAACGTTGGACCAGAAAACATCTGGCAACTCCTAGAACTCCGTATTTGCGACCGCATTGGCACCGGCCGTCCCAAGGAGCAGCCATTTCGCTTCCGTAAATACAAAGCAATGGTTGAAGAGGCTCTGCGGGACCCCATCTCCGTAACCATGCTTAAAACCGACGGAAATCGGCTTATGAAGGATTTTCACGTGGAACATGGTCCCAAGGTCGGCTGGGTGCTTAATGCCCTTCTGGAGGACGTTTTAGACGACCCGGCCAAGAATACCCAAGAATATCTTGATAGTCGGACGACTGAATTACTTAAATTGTCGGACGAAGAATTGAAACAACTCGATATCTCAGGTCGTAGGAAGAAAGAAGCAGCTGAGGAAGCTGAATTAAAGAAGATTTTGGAGAAAAACCACGTTGCTTAGTAGTGAGGTCGGTGGATAGCAATAAAAGAAAAAGAGGCCGAAGTTTCGTAAGCATCTTTCGATACCGGCGAAGCTTCGGCCTCTTTTGGTTGGCAGTCTGAGCTTTCGAAGACCTAAAATTGGAGCAGGGGCATATTGTGTAGTCTTCTGGAGCAAGATATAAGCCCTTTCTGCCTGTTTTTGGTTCACTTTGCACGTATTGTGTGTTTTCACGTGGAACGCCTTCCAAACCTCTTATTTATCGAGCAATTCGGCTCGTTTCGTTGTTGGTGTAAGTTTCACGTTGAACACTTCCCAAGGTTCAATGAAAGAACAGCCATTCCGAGGGCCAGCCTCGTCCTTTAGTAGTATTCTTCTTTTCCGTATAGTTGTAAAGGACAACCTGTGGATAATGTCTTTTATGTCTTTAAGGACATTATCCTAAGGTGATTGAAACAGGGCAGTGATCCGAGCCGAAAATGTCGCTGTGGATTTCTGCCTTCTTAACCTTTCTCAGAAGCTCACTCGAGACAAAGAAGTAGTCGATGCGCCATCCCACATTCCGTTCGCGTGCATGCGTAAAGGTATCCCAGTATGTATATGCTTCCTTACGATTAGGGTTGAAATGCCGAAACACATCAACATACCCCGCGTTTACAACCTCATCGAGCCAGGCACGCTCCTCAGGCAAGAAGCCAGTGGTTTTTGAGTTCTCAGCTGGTCGGGCAAGGTCTATTTCTTCGTGAGCAGTGTTCACATCGCCGCAGAAAATAACAGGTTTTTGCTTCCTGAGCTTCTCGCAGAACGCTAAGAACTCATCGTAGTACCGAAGCTTGAAATCGAGTCGATCCTGTCCACGGCCCCCGTTAGGGAAGTACACATTTAAGAGCCAGAAATCAGAATATTCTGCACCTACGAGACGTCCTTCGAGGTCAAATTCAGGAAGCCCCATGCCGTAGATTACATTCAATGGTTCAATTTTCGAATAAAGCCCGACGCCGCTGTATCCTTTCTTCAGTTGGGAAGAGGAGAAAAACGCTGAAAAACCTCCTGTATTTAGCACTTCATCAGGTAGTTGCTCCGGACTTGCCTTTGTTTCCTGCAGGCCGAATACGTCGGGCTTAACCGTCTTGAGGAATGTTTCCCAGTAACCATTCCGGTGAACAGCGCGAAGACCGTTCACGTTCCATGAAACCAATTTCATACTTCCATTGTACGCCATCTATTCATAAGAGGGCAGGGAAGTGCTACGAACGACGATTGTGGAACTTTTTATGTACTTCGCGCAAATGCGAATCGGTCACGTGTGTATATATCTGAGTCGTATTGATGCTCGCGTGCCCGAGTAACTGCTGAACAGAGCGAATATCAGCGCCATTTGAGAGCAAGTCGGTCGCAAACGAGTGTCGCAGGACGTGAGGAGTCACTTTCTTGGTAATTCCGGCTTTTGCCGCGTAAATCTTGATCATACGTTCCACTGAGCGGGGTGTAAGTCGTGAAGCAGTTCGTTTTTGTGGTGCCCCTTCTTTGGTCTTAGCCGGAATATTCACGAACAAGGCTTCTTCCATGTCTTTTCTAGCCTTTAAATAGGCCTTCACAGCGCTTTTTGCTTCATCAGAAAGAAACACCACGCGCACCTTTTCACCTTTTCCTCGTACTGAAAACTCATCACGGGAGAGGTCCAGATCGGAATCGAGGGAACATAGTTCTGATACGCGAAGCCCGGTAGAGAAAAGAAGCTCAAGAATAGCCTTATCTCGCAATGATTTTTCATCATCTCCCTCTGCCGCTTCTAAAAGGCGATTCAATTCGAGGGGAGTAATGAGATCCAATGAGCGTTCCGGCAGCTTTGCCAACTCGATCTTTTCAGGGGAGAGGGCCTGGACATCACGTTTACGTAGGAATTTCAGAAAAGCGCGAAGGGCAATCAGGTAATAGTTCTGGGTGCGCCGCTTCATTGAGGCATTTGCGGTCCCAGGTTGGCGATTCAGCCACATACGGAACTCGCGAATCTTCTCCTCGGTTATGTCACTCGTATCCTTGATCTGTGCGTATGCGAAAAAGCGAGTGAGATAGCGATCATAATTCTCAATGGTCTTAACAGCCCGGCCACGTTCGATCTCGGTGTGCTCCAGAAACTGACGTTTCATCACTTCAGCATCCATATACTACTAGTATACCGTGCCCCATCCTTAAAATGGCCATATTTAAGGATTATTCGAGACAGGAGTAGAACACCCTTGCAAGGATAGTCAACATGTGGTAAGGTGTGTCTAATGCTTACGAAACGCGTAAAAACAGCCGTTATTAAGACCGCAGCCCGCCATCCTCAGGATTCGGGTTCTGCAGACGTGCAGGTAGCCCTGCTTTCTCGCCAAATTGACGAGCTTACAGGCCACCTTAAGAAAAACCCTAAGGATTTCCACTCTCGTCGCGGTCTTCTTCAGATGGTTGCCGATCGTCGCTCCCACCTTCGCTATCTCGAGAAGAACGATAAGCGTCGCTACAGCGCGCTCATCAAGAAGCTCGGCCTTAAGAAGTAGTCAAAAGCGGCCTTCAGCCGCTTTTTTCGTTCCGGTCTATTTGGCTATTTCATAAGTCGCGGCGAGGGAGTGGTATCATAAGCAGATACACAATTTTAATACGTAGCTAATACATTTATATGGCTGTAATCAAACATAGTGCGCAACGAGTAGGAGTCTTTATCGATACTCAGAATCTTTATCATAGTGCGAAGCATCTTTATAAGAGTCGTGTTAATTTCGCAAAAGTGCTCGAAGAGGCAGTAGGGGGCCGCATCCTTGTACGTGCAATTGCATACGTTATCAGCACGGATAGCGGGGAAGAGAGCAACTTCTTTGAAGCGCTCACGAAAATAGGAATCGAAACCAAGGTGAAAGGCCTACAAATATTTGCGGATGGCGCAAAGAAAGCAGACTGGGACGTCGGCATTGCTATTGATGCCGTGAAACTGGCTCCCAAGCTCGATACGGTCATTCTCGCGACAGGAGATGGTGACTTCGTGCCTCTTATCGAATATTTAGATATGAATGAAGGCTGCCAAGTGGAGGTTATTTCATTCGGAAAGTCATCTTCTGCAAAAATAAAAGAAGCGGCTCACGCATTCACCGACATGTGCGATGATCCGAAGAAGTTTCTCATCGGATACCGGGGTTAATTCATACACAGAAAATACACTGCATACTCGTGCAATCGTTGTACACTAAATGAAGGAAGCCTACTCTCATGAGAGAGTAGTTGTTCCAGCTACCGCATGAGTCCTCAACCACCTTCCGGTGCAAAGACAATGATCCCGACCGAAGCTCTTGAGAAAGAGAAATTCATCCGTACCTACGCGATGGATCTTGCGGCACTCACGGCACAGAACAACGCAATACAGGCAGCAGCTCCAGCGAAAGAACAAAGCAAGAAAGAATTCTTCTCAAGCTTAAAGACCGGCATGCACGGGCATGCATCAGAGCAAGAACGTCGAGACAAAGAAACGGAGGATTCATTGGTCGTACACGATGTTCCACAGCAACCCCGTGAACTTTCCGATCTCGAAAAGGAAGCTGAATTCCGCGACCAGCAAGCTGCAGCTGCACAGAAAGAAATCTCCGATGAGCTCTCCAGTCTTTCACTTGGTCCAGTTGAACCTATTTCAATACCGGGAAATACGAAAGAGCAGAATCCCGCTGCGCAATCTTTCATTAAGATACCGACTCCACCGAATACGCCAGAACCGACCGTTCTTCCAAAGAAAGTTGAAGGCGAGGAAGAAGAAGTTGCTCGAGAGTCGATCCTTGAACGACTTCGAAATAAAGCAGCAGAGAAGAAAGCCTCTATGCCGGCTGAGCGTACATTCCAGCCGATCCGAACCCAGAAGATTGAAGTACCAAGCGGGGAAGAGCTAAACCCAACACCTGCTGTGGCGGAAGCTCCTGCACAGGCTGAACCGGAGCCTGTTAAGGAAACGCTTCCAATGGAATCTCAGGAACCACCGATGCCAATGGTGGTTCCAACTCCTCCGCCGGCATTTCCAACTACTACAATAGCCGAACAAGAAAAGCCCGCGGCTTTCGTAGTAAAGCCAGTTGCAGACGCTCCCACGCGAGAAGAGATGCTTGCCCGACTGCGTACCAACATCGAAAGCAAACCACGCACAATTACGCCGAGTGTGCAGATCCCTTCAGCCGTGCCGGTACCGACACCACAAGAGACTCCTGCGCCATTCCACTCATTCTCGTCTGACTTTGCCGATCGCGTTGACGCGCAAAAGGCATCTACCTTCTCGGTACTCGCCGCTGAAAAGGACACGCAGAAAGCAGTCCCTGCACGCAAGAAGAACATTGAATGGCTACCTATACTCGCAGGCATTGTTTTGATACTCGGTGCAGGAACAGGTGTCTTGTTCGCATATCATTTCATGCACGGCACGGCTCCAGTACAAGTCGCAACCGAGATTCCATCTCTTGTCGTGCCAGACAAACGAGTGACACTTGAAGGAAATGATCCGAAGACAGCACTTATCCAAGCCGCATCTCAAGATCTGCCAGGAGGGGAACTTGTAGTGACGAACAGTCCGGCGGCTCAGAAAGCAGGGGAGAGCTTATTCTCAGTCCTCGGATTCCAAGCTCCAGATATCCTCATGCGAAATATCGATCCGTCGAGCACGGTCGGAGTCATTCATGCAGGTTCAGAGAGCAAGCCGTTCTTCCTCTTGAAAGTAGATTCCTACGAACGAACATTCTCAGGAATGCTGGATTGGGAAACGACACTTCCGCAGGATATGAGCCAAATTTATCCACTGTACTCGAATGACTCATCAGCAACTCAGTTCACCGATGATGTCGTCTCAAGCCATAGCGTACGAGTGCTCCGCGATAGCGAAGGGAAGAGCATCATGTTGTATGGGTATACTGCGGACAAGCAGATTCTCATCATCGCTCGCGACGAAGCAGCATTTAATCTGCTCTTAAGCCGACTTGCTGCGAGCGGAAAATAATCTGGTGTGATAAAGTCTTAGCATGATTGACACACAAGCATACAAAGATCGTCTTATTTCTGAAAAGGCAACCCTCGAAGCAGAACTCGCAACGGTGGGTCGTCGCAATCCTTCGAACCCGAACGATTGGGAAGCAATTGCACCAGAAGGAGGTGAGCAAGCCGATCCGAATGACACGGCAGAGATACTCGAAGTGTATGGAGAAAATGCAGCGATATTGAATGATCTTGAGATTCGTTATAATCAAGTGAAGGACGCGCTCAGTCGTATTGAAGCAGGAACATATGGCACCTGTTCAGTATCAGGAGAAGAGATCGAGGAAGAACGCTTGAATGCTGATCCAGCCGCTGCGACTTGTATCGCACATATCGAGTCAAAATAATTTCATTTTTTCATTATCTCGCTCGTGTATGCTGGCGGGATGTTGAAAAAATATTCATACGTTCACGCAGCGCAGCCAGTTGGCGCGAGTGCAGAATTAGTAACTATCGAAGCAGACCTTTCACGAGGTCTGCATGCGTTTTCTATTATTGGCTTACCAGACAAAGCGGTCGAGGAAGCGAAAGACCGCATTTCAGCAGCTATACGCCACTCCGGATTTTCATCTCCAAAGTCCACGAACCGGAGGATCGTGCTTTCTTTTTCCCCTGCGGATCTACGGAAAGAAGGCTCCCATTATGATGTTCCGCTTGCGATCGCGTATCTCACTGCAGCAGGAGAGATACCTGCGCAGCGAGAACCAATGCTATTTTGCGGAGAACTCGGACTCGATGGAGGGATTCGTCCAGTGAAGGGAGTTCTGGCACAAACAATCGTTGCAAAGCAGAACGGCATCACGCACGTATTCATACCGAGTAATAATTCTAAAGAAGCAACATTGGTGGAGGGGGTAGATATCTATGCGCCAAAAACACTACAAGAACTTATACGTCACTTGAAAGGGGAGGGTTCGCTTATTCCTGAAGAAAGATACGTACCTACGAATACACGACAAAAATCAAGCGTGGATCTAGCAGATATAAAAGGGCAGGAGGGTGCAAAGCGCGCACTCGAGATCGCAGCAGCAGGGAGGCACAACATTATCCTGTATGGACCGCCCGGAACAGGGAAGACCCTACTTGCGCGAGCGTTGCCAGGGATACTGCCACCCCTGACTAATGAAGAAATGCTCCAGGCAACGGCAATACATTCAATTGCAGGCTATCTACCAAAAGGGGAGGTGATACACACGCCGCCGTTTCGTGCGCCGCATCATACGGTTTCATACACCGCCCTTGTCGGGGGAGGGCCCGTGCCTCGTCCGGGCGAGATAACACTCGCTCACCAAGGAGTGTTGTTTCTTGATGAATTCACGGAATTCGATGCACGAACGATCGAATCACTGCGGCAACCCCTCGAGGATAGACATATGACGATCTCCCGAGCTCGTATCACCTATACGTTTCCTGCAAATTGCATGCTGATCGCCGCATTCAATCCAGCTGAAACAACAGGCGAAGACGATGCAGCAACCGTGCGAGCCATGCAGATGCAAAAAAGAAAGATATCGCGGCCGATCGCAGACCGTATAGATATATGGATCGAGGTACCGAAATTAACTCAAGAGGAACTCACTGGTAATTACAAATCAGAGAGCTCTGCGAGCGTCCAAATGCGTGTATCGGAAGCGCGATCATACGCGCGACAACGATTTCCCGATGGACATACGAACGCAACAATCCCATTTCATCAGCTCGAAGCACATGCATGTTGTACTGCAGAAGCAAAAAGTGTCCTCCTTCGCGCGAGCGAGCAACTCTCATTGTCGCCGCGGGCATACCACCGTACATTGCGGGTAGCACGCACGATTGCTGATCTAGCGGCTTCAGAAGAGGTGCGTACGGAGCACGTGCTTGAAGCACTTCAGTATAGACCGAGAGGAATCCTCGGATTTACCTAGTTATTCAGGGCTGCACACCTTCATCGGCGTACAATCTGCGAATGGATTGCGGGCACCACGCACTTCGAAGTGGACGTGAGGGCCTGTTGCTTCACCTGTGGTACCGACATAACCGATCACTTCTCCTGCTGAGACTGTATCACCAACATTAGCAGCCGTGCGAACCATGTGCGCATAAAGGGTTTGGATACCATTGCCATGATCAATAATCACATAGTTGCCGTATCCGCCGTTCCATCCGCCAGTGCGAGAAAGGATTACAGTACCTGCAGCTGCTGCATGAATAGGAGTTCCTGTTGGTACGCCGAGGTCAACACCGTTCCATCCATGGATACCCTGCGTAAGGAGAGCGCCCGGGACCGGGTTTTGGAAGTATCCGGCGATCTCTGATCCACTACCACCCTTATATGGGTTACCAGTTGCGAGTGAAAGGTTTGATCCGATGCCCAGCTTGGCCGAGATCTTTCCTGCGATTGAGCTGGTGGTGCCCTTACTGGTAGTTGTTTTTGTAGTCACTGCCGCCTTTACAGGAGCTACAGCAGGGAGTTCGCCCCCTGGAATGATGATAGTCGTACCCGATACCAGCGCTCCATCAGCTGAAATGCCGTTATATTGCGCGATATCCGAGACATCGGCACCGAATTTCTTAGCGATCGAAGCGAGGGTTTCTCCGGAACGGACCGTGTGCTGTATACCCGAAACTGGCAAGATGACGAGCTTCGTACCTGCTTTTATGGTGCTTGGGTCGGTAATATTGTTTGCCCAAAGGATAGTATTCGTGGAAACACCGTGACTTTGCGCGATTTCAGATAAAGAATCGCCTGTTTTAACGGTATACTCGGAAATTCCGCCTGCAGTCGGGATACTAAGCTGGTCCACAGCTGGGTCAGCGCCCTTAATATTTGCGTTACCAATCGGTACCAATGCTGAACCATCCGGCGTGGTGACCGGAGCAGGGGATGAGGTTGATGCTGCTATAGGATTACTTGAAAGAGGAGCGGCCAACATGTCCATGCTGGCGTCATCAATTATAGGAGAAGGGTTGGTATCAGCGCGCGTTATCGAAAACGGCCAGAATGCTCCAGCAACATGTGGCAGGGCAAACGCGAAGCCGCTACAAGCGAGAACTGCGCAGAAAATGAGGCCTGAAACCCAGTATGCATTCCTGCCCTGATTTTTTGATGAACGGGCGGAAAGATTCTTGAAAGATTGTATAGCGTGAGAAGGTGTATCGTGCGTGCTTCCGTGTACAAAAATGGCGTAAATAGGCCATTTCTTTCGTGCAATCTGGTCAGTCGGTTCATCTAGTATACCCACCCAGCGGGGAGGGTCAACTATACGAATGAGGGGGTGTTGAGAGCGGATTTAGCATCATTTTTTGCATGATGGCAAGCGTCTTAAACCTAAAAATTCGGGGAACGCGTATTTCTTGATATAGTATGTCGATGACGTACCTTGAGGGATTGAATGATCGGCAAAAAGAAGCAGTGCTTAGTATCGATGGGCCGATTTCAGTTCTCGCAGGGGCAGGCTCCGGGAAGACCAAGGTGCTCACGACCCGCATCTATCACCTCATTCGCCAAGGAGTCGAGCCGCAAAGCATTCTAGCTGTAACCTTTACCAACAAAGCTGCTCGCGAAATGCGCGAACGCCTCGGCCACATCCTCGAAAACAATGGCCCACTACCATTCGTCTCGACGTTCCACGGATTGGGAAGGGAACTACTGCAGGAATACGGCCGAGTAATGGATATTCCACGGTTTTTCACAATATTTGACCGTGACGATTCAGAACGAGCCGTAAAAGAAGGGTTGAAAGCACTCGGAGTCGATCCGAAGGAGATTCCACCCCGCTTCGTGCTCTCTCGCATCAGCAAAGCTAAGAGTGACGGCCTTACTTCTCAGGAATTCTCTGAAAAGCATGGACGGGAGAATTTCCGCATGCGCATCGTCGCAGACTGCTGGAAACGTTATGAGGAAGCGTTGCGCACTGAAAAAGCGCTTGATTTCGATGATTTAATCGTATTGCCAGTTCGAATGCTCGAAAAGAACGAGGAAATACGCGGTATCGTGCAACGACGTTTCTCGCATGTGCACATAGATGAGTTCCAAGACACGAACGCGCTTCAAGCACGGCTTGTCGACCTGTTGGGAGGAACTAAGAAGAATATTTTCGTCGTGGGGGACATCGACCAGTGTATCTATACGTGGCGCGGAGCAACCATCGATAACCTGCTGGCTTTTGATGAGAAATATGCGGGAGCAAAGACCATCATCCTCGAACACAACTACCGTTCCACGAAAAATATCGTGGAAGCAGCGAACGCAATCATCGAATTAAACCGTAATCGTAAGGAAAAACGCTCAATAACAGATAACGAAGCGGGGGAGAAGATCGTCATTCATCCTGAAAACACTGCCGATGCTGAAGCACGATGGATAGCGCGTCATTCTAAGAAACTTATCCAACGAGGTGAAAAACCTGAAGAAATAGCAGTGCTATTTCGCACGAACTTCCAATCGCGTTCTTTGGAAGAAGCATTCTTGGCACAAGGAGTCCCGTACAAGCTCCTCGGGACGCGCTTCTACGACCGAAAAGAAGTGAAAGATATTCTTTCATGGGTCCGACTTTGCCTTGATCCAGGCCGTGAAAGTGATCGAGCTCGTGCCGTACAGACACCACCGCGC
>JARIGM010000027.1 GCA_029288865.1 Candidatus Kaiserbacteria bacterium | reverse complement strand
CCTCTGGCGCGGCTTTCTGCTAATATATCAATATGAATACAGACGCCGGTAACGCCACCCTCGACACCTTCCTCGGAAAGATTCAGACCGAAATCCTGAACCCGCTCATAACGCTCATGGCTCTCGCAGCTTTCGCAATCTTTGTGTGGGGAGTCGTAGAATACATCCGCAATGCTGCGAATGAAGAAAAGCGCGCGCAAGGCACACAGCACATCGTGTGGGGAATCATTGGGTTGGTCATCATGTTCGGCGCATTCGCTATCGTCGCGGTCATGAACAACATCATTGGTGTCTTCAAGTAAAAGAAAAAGCTGACACCGGTTAAAGTGTCAGCTTTGATTCAGGAAGGCCGTTTTGCCTTTCCGAAGTAGTATTGTTCGTCGTAAGGTTCAGAGGTCCGAGACTGGAACCGGATCGCTGAGGGGTTGATACAAGGCGCATCGACCACGAGCTTGCCGGTAGGGATATCATGGCATTGCGTATGCACATACGGTGAAGGGAAGCCCTCCAACGGAGAAATAAATGCATACGGATGCTCAGGCACCCATGCCGACCAATCTTTGTCATCTGCAGAGTCCGGCGAACCGGGCGGTGCAGTGATTTCCTGTATGCCGTCCGGTGGCGGTGACGGATCATATGCGGTCGGATCAGGTGGCGCAGCGGGTGCTGCGGTCGGACCCGTATGAACATCCACCAGGCTGTTGTCGATTGTCACGTTCGTAGAACGAGCAGGTGCAGCAGCTGGAGTTACTTCCTGCGATGATTTTGTCGAAGGATTTGTCGCCTGGTTTGGCGCACTTCCGTGAGGAGGGGTCTGCAGGCCAAGGATAACAATAATGATAACCAGAGCCGCTGCGAACGGAGGCCAGAGGTATTTCCCCACAGTCTTCATGTCGAGCCTTGTACCTCCACCACTTCCATGAGATGAACTCATGATTTATTTCCTTTCTGTGGTTGATTGGATTTATTCGCACCCATGATGCCGGCGATGACAGTTGCAGCTTGTCCGATCCCATCTACACCCGTGAGGTTGATATCACGAATATCGGTGGATACGTTGACATTAGGCATTAGTCTATCTACGCGATCGATAGCATCTTTCATGGAGAGGCTAGGGTCTTTCTTCCGCATCTCGTCCACCATCTGCATACGTTGCTTCTGGTGGATTGCAATCACTGCCATCTTAGAGGCGGCAGCGGTAGCTTCGGATGCCGCTTTGATTATGTCCTCTGACAGGTCCATATCCTCGATATCGATCTTCCGTACTTCAATGCCGTAGGAAGCTGCATCGGCTTTAAAGTTTCCAGCAGATTTCATAATTTCGTCGACACATTGAGGTTCCAGATATCTGTCACCATCGGGGCCGAGCATCTGGGTGAATCGTTGGAGCTCTTGCCTAAATTTACTGTGCTCAGAATGCGCATGAGGGTCATTCTTGGGCGGCAATTTAAGGAAGGTAGCGACGATATCTTCCCGATCTGTGACGTAGATTGCCTTTTTCCATGGACTGACGAATTTTCGAGTGTTAGCCACGAATGACTTCTCGATAATTTCGTCGGAACCATGCACAAGGTAGTACTTGAACGGGTCTACGGTAGCCACAACGCAGTAGCCATCAATATATACATTCACATCGTCGGCTGCCAACTCGTCAAAGACGGGAGGATCGATCTTGTGTTCTTCTATGCTTAGCGCCGCGAAACCATGAAGAGCTGGTATGCCCCAGAGTTGCGCGGCCGCATATATCTTGTGAGTAGGTCGCTTCAGTCGAGTACGGATCATGACGTAGCCACCCGGATTTTCGGGTGGCTCGTGCCATCCAAGCTTCCAGATAGCACCTGCGAGCATGATTGTGAGCCCGACAAAGATAGCCCCACTGAACCATCCTAAACCGAGTCGGTGTTTAATCCAGACCCAGAATAGAACGAAAGGAAATGTGCAGAAGAGAGACATGGCGAAGGATTCCGCCAAATTAGCCGAGGGATCAAGAACCTCGATGTGTGCATCACTCATGTGAGCCTCCAAAGATTGTTGTGTGAAATGACCAGATGGTCTGATGAGATATTACGCCATATATTGACAATTGTCAATCAACGTGGCGCACCCTATATTAGGGCTTTCTGCGGCTTTCGTATCTAAATGTGCCCAGGAGAGGACTTGAACCTCCACCCCTTGCGGGACCTGCTCCTAAGGCAGGCGTGTATACCAATTTCACCACCTGGGCGTGCTTCTACTCTACCAGCAGTCGGCGTTGGGGGCTACCTAGTTGAAACTATTGCGGTTATGCTTTAGAGTATCCATACACCGCCTATAGCTCAGTTGGTAGAGCAGATCCCTCTTAAGGATAAGGTCCTTGGTTCGAGCCCAAGTAGGCGGACTCGAGTGAACGTAGTGAACGCAGCGAGGCGGAGTGTCCGCCTAAAACTAAACTACTGGACGTATTGAAAAAATATTGCCCGAGATAAATAGAGCTCTTTCTTATCTTCTAAAACCGTACCTGCACTCTACCTACTCGACGTACAGGTCCACGATTTGATCATGGCTGCTGAATCGATGGCCTTCTTCACATGATAGCTGCTCTGGGTTTGCCGCAAGCAGGCCGTAGCACCGCGGGCATACCAGAGAGGGTCCGGCATCTCCACGATCGCCGAGGTGCCGCTTGGAAAGGCTGAGCATGATGCTGGGTGCGAATTCCGCAAGCACTGGGACATGCTGCAATAGTTTCTCGATAATGAGAATCGTCTGTAATGAAAGATGTCGCTTGAACCGCTCGTGGCGCATGAATGAGATTCCATGGACTGTCTGAGCGGCGAATATGGTCTGCCGCAACAGGTGCGATCGCATGTACTGCAGTGTGAAGTTATAGAACATGCGGTCCCTTATCTCAGGTCTCGATGAAAAGATATCCACGCGTTCATCCCTCTTGAAAAACCACCTGAACAGCTGGAGCAGGTGCTTCTTATTCGGGAACTCAAGATACAGGTTGCCATTGACGACACGGTTCAATTCGCGAAACAAGGCATCAGGATCATCGATATGGTGCATGACACGCAGGCAGATAGCTGTCTGTATCGATGCTGTACGAAAAGGAAGATGATAGAGATTCGCGCGCACGTATTGCACGTTCGGGTCATCCTGGAACCGTTCGCGTGCTTCTTCGAGCAGGTCGAGTGAGGAGTCGACGATGATGACACGTTCGGCGTGCTCTTTCAGTGTAGGGACGAGTCGTCCGAAGCCCCCGCCAAGATCGACCACAGCTGATATCTTTCCTTTTAGGGCCTGCCGTATGGCAAGCTGATCAGCTTCATGTTCATACTCACGGTTCTTATCTTTGCCCCAAAACACGGTGGAATAACGAGATTCGGAATTGTTGTATATTACGGCTTTCATTCGAGTGTTTCGTATATGGGATATGAAGAATATACCTGTATTACGTAAAGATGCGGTAAATATTCCAATGATCAGATCCTTTACCGCATATTTACATACAGCGATATATGGTAGGGTGCACGTATGCGGATTCTCGTCGTTGAAGACAATACGAAATTAGCCGCTTCTTTGAAGCGGGGACTGGAGCGCGAGGGGTATGCAGTCGATGCGCTTACCGATGGCTCCTCTGCGGAAACTCGGCTCAGGATGAGTCATAGTGATTATGACCTGCTCGTGCTCGATCTCTCGCTTCCGCACAAGGACGGCCTCGAACTGTGTGCTGATTTGCGAAAAGCGGGAATCCATCTGCCAATACTCATGCTGACGGCACGAGACACGATCCGTGACCGAGTCATCGGTCTCGATAGTGGCGCTGACGATTATCTGGTCAAGCCGTTCGCGTTTGAGGAGTTGCTTTCCCGCGTTCGCGCGCTGGCGCGCCGCCCACGGACTGCACATGCTCAGGAATTACGGGTCGGGCAATTGGTGCTGCACGCTGCTTCACAGGAGATATTCTTAGGCGATCAGAAGATAGATCTCACGCTAAAGGAATTTCGCATCCTTGAGTTTTTCATGCATCATCCAATGGAAGTCTTGAGTCGTCAGCGCATCATCGATCACCTCTGGGACTTTTCCTTTAATCCGCTCAGCCGTGTGATGGACGTGCATATTAATAATTTGAGGAATAAGCTGGAGAAACATGGTTATGGAACTTCTATCGAGACAGTTCGCGGCATTGGATACCGTCTGGCGGCGTAACCTGTTCCTGCAGGCGCGTCTTAAATTGACGGCACTCTACGTGATAATCGTGGTGATAATCGTGTGCGGATTCAGCCTATTCCTCTATGCGAGCATAACCAGCAATCTCTATGACGCGGGAGACGACGACTTCGCTACTCCAGCCGCGCGAACTCACTTCTTAGAGCACGCCGTCACGCCGATCCGCACCACGCTTTTCTTTACTGATCTCATTATTACTGTGAGCGCAGCGGGTCTAAGCTACTGGCTCGCTGGAAGAACATTGCGGCCGGTGCAGAAATCTCTCGAAGCGCAGCGGTTATTTGCGGCACAGGCTTCGCATGAATTACGGACACCCCTTACGGTGATGCGCAACGATGCTGAGGTTGTCCTACGTGATGCGCATAGCCCGTCTACCGAACTGCGCGCTGTGCTGACAAGCAACATAGAAGAGATAGAGAGAATGACGCAACTTGTCGAGAACCTGCTGGTCCTTGCTCGCTCTGAGCATTCATCTCCGTCTCTCGAACAGGTGTCGCTATCAGAATTGATTCCGAGTACTCTCGCAAAGCTCGAACCGCTCGCCGTGCAAAAGAGCGTTTCTCTATCATCATCGCTAACAGATTCGCCCGTATTAGTTGGCAGCACGCAGGGTATAGAGCGCGTTCTGATCAACCTTGCTCGGAATGGTATCGAGCACACGCCAACAGGAGGCAAGGTTAGAGTCTTTGCGGCTACGTCAGGCCATAGTGCGATCATCCAGGTGCGTGATACGGGCGAAGGTATTCTTGCAGAGGATCTTCCGCATATATTTAAACGTTTTTATAAAGGCCGATCAGGGAGCGGAAAAGAGGGGAGCGGTCTAGGCCTTGCGATCGTGAAGGAGATTGTGGATCAGCATAGAGGTAGCATTGATATCACCAGCACCGAAGGCGAGGGAACGACCGTTACTCTCACCTTTCCCGTCTAGCTTTACAGACGATTAACGCGACATACGTACTATTGCATGTGGGAGTGGTCATCCCGTAAGTAACACCAGCATGCACTATGAAGAAAACCGCAGTGAAGTATCTTACGCCGGTCGCACTTCTCTTGGTTGGCGTTGGTAGTGCGATGGCGATGCAAGCGCACGCTCAGAGCACTACCCAGACGCAACCATCAGGTACGAGCATCGTAAGCACTAGTCACTCTACAACCCAATCAACCGATATGGACGTAGAGACGAATGATGATAGCACTAAGAGTTCGGTTCAGGCTTCCGCACCGAGTTCTCACGAGTCAGCATCAGAAATAAGTGATAAGCCGGACCCGAATGAGGTTGAGGACGGCAACTAACTCCAAAGCCTTTACAGTATCTTAACAAAGTATCTGTAGGGTTGAGAAGGACTCCCTTGCGAGCGGGAGTCCTTCTTTAATATGAGAAACTAATTTATATGGATGCAACACTAGAAAATACTACGCAGACGACGATGGGTAAGGTGATCAGCAAGGTGCCTGAGGTCACGGCATTCTTCTGGATCATCAAGATTTTAAGCACTACAATCGGCGAGACCGCTGCTGATTTCCTGAATGTGAATCTCAACCTCGGCCTTACGGTGACGTCTGTCATCATGGGCATCTCGTTCCTTGTCGTGCTCGCCGTTCAATTTAAAACCAAGAAATATACGCCGGTCGTGTACTGGCTCACCGTTGCGCTCATTAGTGTGTTCGGTACACTGGTGACCGATAATTTGAGCGACAATCTCCATGTGCCGCTGCAGTACAGTACGATCTTATTCACGATTGTGCTCGGGATTACGTTTGCAGTCTGGTATGCGAAAGAGAAGACGCTATCGATCCACTCTATATTTACGCCCCGTCGCGAAGCGTTCTATTGGCTTACGATTCTTTTCACATTTGCGCTCGGCACCGCTTCGGGCGACCTCATGTCTGAAGCGCTCGGTCTCGGATACCTTACGACAGGAATCATCGTTGCGGTGGTGATTGCGATATTCGCAATCGGGTGGCGACTCGGTCTTAATGCCGTACTTTCATTCTGGTTTATCTACATCATGACACGTCCGCTCGGCGCATCGATCGGCGATCTTCTCACGCAGTCTCCCGTGAACGGAGGATTAGGGCTTGGCCCGAGCACTATTACGATCGGCTTCTTGGCACTCATTATCTTCTCGGTTGCATACTTAGCCCTCAGTCATCAAGATGTGGTGAAGGATCCTCTCGCAGAAGAGGGTGAAGACGAGCAAAGATCAAAGGGCACATTCTGGCAGCTCTCCGTGGTTATCGGCATCTTGCTCGTGCTCTCTGTCGGAGGGTACTTCTTCCGTGAGCATCAACTGCAGGCTCAGGCTGCCGTAACTGCGGCAGTCAATAATGCAGCCGGCCATCCGGCACCGCTCGGAGACCTTTCCAAGTTCACTAGCATTACGCAGGCCATGCTTACTGCCGTAAACGGCAACGACTGGGTCACGGCAAATGCTCGAGCGAATGACATCGAAGGCGCGTGGGATAACGCTCAGGCACAATTGAAACCAATGAATCCGATTGCCTGGACGCATATCGATGATGCGATAGATAAGGTCCTGCGTGAAGTGCGTGCCGTGCATCCGAACCAGCAGACCGCGCAAGCCGCGCTGCAGCAACTCCAGGCCACCTTGCAGAGTCCCTAGCCCGGAATTCTGCTGACCAACACGTATACTAAGAACATGAACGCTCGGTACCTAGCACGCAAAGTGCCGCAGATCACAGCACTATTTTGGATCGTCAAGATCATCACGACTGCGCTCGGAGAAAGCACGTCTGACTACCTTGTGTATTCGATCAATCCGTATAGTGCCGTTCTCATCGGAGCGGCGGTGTTCGTTGCGGCGCTTGCACTGCAGTTTTGGTGGAAACGCTATAACGCGTGGGTGTATTGGCTTACAGTAACCATGGTGGCAGTCTTTGGAACCATGGCAGCCGACGTGCTACATATCGCTATCGGCATTCCATACCTGTATACGACGATCTTCTTTGCGCTTTCGCTCGGCGTCATCTTCGCTCTTTGGTATAGGGTCGAGAAAACGCTTTCGATCCACAGCATCACGACCCCGCGCCGCGAAGTGTTCTATTGGCTTGCTGTCGCGCCACCTTTGCGCTTGGCACTGCAGCAGGGGACATGACAGCCTTCACGCTCAATCTCGGTTTCTTGACATCCGGGCTTATATTCGGCGCATTGATAGCCTTGATAACCGCCTTGCATTATGCGGCTCGCGGTTGGCTCTCCGACCATCACCAGCAGGTAGCGCGGAACTCCGTCCTCGCATTCTGGTCTGCGTACGTACTTACCCGTCCGTTCGGAGCTTCCTTCGCAGACTGGTTTGGCAAGGCGTCCTCATTGGGCGGGCTTGGCTGGGGCGATGGGATCGTAAGCCTCATTCTTACTACGCTGCTGATCGGTCTTGTCTGGTATTTTTCTGTCAGTCAGATTGATGTCGACCATACGCACCTCAGAAAATAAACACAGCGAGTAGCGGGAGAAATGCTGCTGTCATAGCATGGAGATCTTGAATCTATGAGTGCCGGGAGTGGGAATCGAACCCACACGACGTTGCCGTCTGGGGGTTTTAAGCCCCCTATGTCTACCAATTTCATCATCCCGGCTGTATTACGATAGTACCTCCTCTGTGCGGAGTTTCAAATGTTGAGGCCCAGGCGGGAGTCGAACCCGCTAATACCGGTTTTGCAGACCGACGTGTTATCCCATTCACCACTGGGCCTTTAAGTAGCGACTAATGCCGCGTTCTCGCCCTTTAGATCATGTCTCAGTCCATGCTCATCAAGGTACTTCATAAATATAGCGTATTTTCGGGGCATTCCCAACTGCACCTGTTTGGATGATTTATACATGCAGAGGAATATCCGATAGCTATCCTGGGTAGAGTATCGGAGCTGGTAGGTTCGTTTGCTACTGCCATGTTTATGAAGGCCAGGGCCTACGACCCCAAGGTGAGACCTGAGATAATCTCTGAGTTGAGTGAGAAAGGCCAGACTGCCGCTCGTGTAGATCACTCGAAGTGCGGCCGTACCTCGTTTCTTATTGTGATCGATACAGACGCACCCATCTCCATCAAAGTATCCTAATAGGAACGATCCGAAGAATTCATCAGGAATAGGAGGGGGGTTCATAGTGAGTGACTTTCGCGGAGTTACGCCGAGTTCCACTAGTCGTTCAAAAAGTTGTTGATTCCCGATCCGAAGATAATAAACTTCTTTCACGCCATATGGAGTACTCTTAACGGAAATAGTGTGATCTGAATCTAGTAAACGCTTTATCAATTCAAGCCTGTCCCGATTATTGTTGGTGAAGACGACATATTTGCCTCGGAAAGAAGAATACTCACCGATATGTCCGTCTGCATACATAAAGCCGAGGACATATGCCATCTCATCGCTCCAGATATCGAAAAAGGACTCATTGACGTGATATCTCACTCCCATCCCTACACTGTACTCAGTACAGATAGGAGAAAGATGAAAAAGTTCTAAAGTTCTTCTGAAGTTTCTGAATCAAGCAGGTTGGACAACTCGTCCATGCGCTGACGATTGCGCTCCCCGTAGTCAAGTTCGAATTTTATGTAGGGAAGGACACCGAGTCGAGCGTGGTCCTTCAGGTATTTACGAAATAGATCTTTATGGCGCATGAGGAATTCGATAGCGATCTTTTCAGCGGTATCAGGAAATACGGTCACATAGATCGTGGCGTTCTTTCGGTCCGGACTCAGGTCCGTACGGGTCGGGGTGATAAGAGACTCTCGTCCTGCTTCCATGGCGATGTAGTTAGCTGCATGGTGCATGAGCTGTTCTGCTGCCTTCATGGTGCGATCGCCATGCTGGACTCCTCGGGTTGGGCGGGGTCGTGGGTCCATATTAGCCTTCTACGACGACGTACATTGTCATGGTGTCGCCTGCAGCGATGTCTGCCTTTGTTTCGATCTGTGCGCCGAATTCGCCCTCGGTACGGATTTCCTTCACGTCTGAACGCATCTGTTGGAGATTCGCAACTTTACCGTTTCCGATGTCGAGACCGCGACGATTGAAGTGCACGAGGTCACCGACCTTGATCTCTCCTGAGTCGAGGCGTGCGCCAATCACTTGTTTGCCGCTGCTCGTATTAAATATCTTGAGGATCTTCACTTCGCCGGTCAGCTTCTCGATGGTGATCTTCGGCGGCTTTGCGTTCAGGAGTTCCTGGACACGGGTTTCGAGGTCGTAAATGATGGTGAAACTCTCGATCGGCACGTTCATGCGCTCTGCAAGGTCGCGAGCGCTCGATTCGATGCCCACATGGAAGGCAATGATGGTCGCGCCGCCTGCATGAGCAGTTTTCACATCCCCCTCGCTCACAGTGCCTACGCCATCGCCGACGATCTGGATGAGCGCACGGTCATGCGTGATCTTGGTGAGTTCTTGAGTGATAGCTTCGATACTGCCGCCCACGTCAGCCTTAATGATAAGCGGAAGGGCAGTCTGGCCTGCGGGAACTGCTTCACGGACACGGAGGGTCGTTGGTTTGTCTGCATCGCTGATTGCTTTTTCTGCTTCCTTCTTGTTTGCGTACATCTGGAAGATGGTTCCGGCTGCAGGAAGCGCACTCCAGCCTGAGATTGAGATTGGCTGGGAAGCATTACCTTGGGGAATGCGAGCGCCAGCGAAGTTCTCGATGAAGCGGACAGGGGCAAGGGAGTTGCCAGCCGTAACGAACGTGCCGGTTGAGAGAGTACCTTCCTTTATTATAAGCGTCGCAGTGACGCCACGCTTCGGGTCCTGAGATGACTCAAGTACGAAACCAGTTGCTGGGAGGCTTGAGTCTGCTGTGAGATCTGCAAGATCTGCCGTGAGAAGGACGAGGTCAAGGAGCTCAGGAACACCATCGCCGGTCTTTGACGAAACGGGTGCGAATGGGATCGAGCCGCCGAATCCTTCGATATATATCTCGTTTTCGATTGCTGAGATCTTTGCGCGTTCGACGTCGGCGCCGTTCTTGTCGATCTTGGTGAATGCCACGACGACCGGAATGCCAGCCTCGACGATCGCGTCATATGCTTCTTTGGTCTGTGGCTTCACCCCTTCGTCTGCAGCGATCACAAGGACAGCGACATCTGCTGCCTGAGCGCCGCGAGCACGGAGTGCGCGGAATGCCTCATGGCCGGGCGTATCAAGGAAGGTAATAGTGCGCTTTACGCCCTCATGCTCGTGCTCAGCCTCATACGCGGAGACGTGCTGGGTGATGCCTCCAGCTTCACCTGCGGTCACGTTGCTCTTGCGGATGTAGTCGAGCAACGACGATTTGCCGTGGTCAATGTGACCCATGACGGCAACAATCGGTGGACGTGGAGTTCGAGCCATAATGATATGAGTACACCATAAGACTTGCATAAATGCAATTAAGACCCCACTGTATAAGTATGATTTCGATTAAGAAAGAAAGCTATCTGGACTATGCCTCAGCTGCACCTGTCTTGCCTCTGGCGTGGCGTGCGTTCTTGAAGGCGTCGAAGGAGCAGGGGAACCCATCCAGCCCGCACGGCGCGGGCGTGCGGGCTAAGAGCGTGCTTGAAGATGCTCGCCTCGCTATCGCTCGCCTCGCCGGCGTGAAGCGCGAAAACGTCACGGTTCCCGTGGCGGCCTGCGCGCTCAGACGGGGAAAGTTGAAGTCCGCCCCGAAGCTGTCGGCGTCCGCCCCACTCGAGGTGGCAAACCGCGACATGGACAACGTCTGCAGCGCCATCGCCTGAAGCCACAGAGCCATGGCGGCTGTGGATTCGATCACGGCGCGCAGGATCGACCCCACCGTGAAATCG
>JARIGM010000007.1 GCA_029288865.1 Candidatus Kaiserbacteria bacterium | reverse complement strand
CTCCACCTGAGCTTGAGCCAGGGGGCGTGGACGACGACGAGATCGCGGATGCGAACGAATTACCGAGGTCCGAAGTGAACCCGCCGATATCATTCGGAATAAATCCAGGTCCTACATACCAAAGCGGTGTATACGATTGGCCGCTCTGAGCCAGTTGCTTAAACACCGAATCGAACTGATTCGCCCATTCGTTCTCGACGCCGAGCGCAAGCGCATACGGAAGGAACTTCTCGAAGAGCTCAGGCGTGCGCTCGGGAGGATTAGCAAAATTCATTCGATCCTTCTCAGTCACCGACAGGAACAACTTAAATCCTTCGATTTGAGCATTTAGATCTTGGCCTTCGGACGTCCTCTGCTTCATCGCACGCGTAAACAGCGCCGCCATGACTGTAAGAATGATTGTCATGAGCATGATTAACACGATGACTGCTTTAGGTAATATGCCAAGAAAGACAGCTCCAAATGGAACGACGATAGAGATACAGGCAATGACGCCAGCGTACAAGGAGTTCGTAACAAAGTACTTGCCTTGCAGCGATTTCTTCAGCACCTCCATCTGCTCTTTTTTCACGGCGAGCAGCTGGGAATAATTACTCGATGAGAGCTCATAGCGATCAGGATTCTCTCCTGCCCCGAATATGCCACGAGGGATTATGGCTTCCTCCTCAGCACCGCCCGATTCTCCAGTACGAACAAGGGTATACGCTTTCCTTCCGAGGAAGCCCGAAGTTTCTTCGATCCGGAGACACTTCAACACTGCCAGATGTATGACCGATGCAACGAGAGCCGTCGTGTCATAACCCTCCATCCAGACGTAGCGAAGCGCGGCAGGAGACATGTTCAGCGGCGGGTCGTACTGCGCGATGACGACCGGCATGGCTGGATCCCTGCCTTTTATCCACCACGCGACAAAATATGCCAAGAACGAGAGCAAGAACCATCCGATTGCAAGCAAGAAGAAAGAGTTATCTTCGAGGAAATAGCCGATGCGCTCCCAAAGCGTTGGCTCATGCACATACCTTTTTGGCCAGCTCACGACGATGGTCAAACCCTCATTCGGTCCTAATGACCGCGTCGTACTGAAAACGATTCCCGTTGGAGTACTGCTGCTTGAGAAGTTCTTGTCTGCCGAACCGAACGCACCAGTATAGCCATTCGCGGTTATTGAATTTGATGGGACAGATGCGGGAAGATGCACGGTAGCGCCTGCAGCTTCTATCGGATATTGCCAGCCATTCCCTGTTACGTTCCAATAGAGTTCGTCGTGATCTTTGAAGAAGCCGAGCTCGCGCGTGACCGTATAGCTAATCTCATACGAATAATCGCCAGGGCTAATAACTACATTTGCGTCTCCGATATAAACTCGGATTCCATTTGATTCGGGCGCAGTGTGGTACGGCTCGCTGTGGCCATCCATCTGGACGTTCGTGAGAGCAAAATCAACCGTGTATTTATTCCCCAGGTTGTCAGCGTATTGAGTCGGGAAATCCCGATAGATACCGTGTTGTATGGTTGAGCCATCTGTATGCACCGCAATATTCTCAGTGACGGCGAGCGTGCCGTTCTGCTCCACGGTTATATCGCTCTGGTACGATTTAATGAATTCGCTCGGCATATTCGGACTGCTGGTCGCGCTTTGGGCATGTGCGAACCCAGGAAGCATGATTCCTCCACACAGAAGTCCCAAAATTATCAAGGATAATTTCTTCATATAAATAAAGTATAGCAGGGTGGCC
>JARIGM010000006.1 GCA_029288865.1 Candidatus Kaiserbacteria bacterium | reverse complement strand
GTACTGAGCGCAGGAATTTCTCATACCATACTTTGATCTTATGCATGATGCGTTCCTGAGAATCTTCCATCGCACTATGTGTTGATTCCTTCACGAGGAACATCGCAAGGAGCGGCACCAAACCAAGCGCAACGAAGATGGACGCGAGCAATACGAAGATGATCGTGAACGGAATACTTGCGATGAACTTTCCCACGATGCCCGAGAGGAAAAAGAGCGGCACGAACACGGCGACTGTCGTGAGGGTTCCCGCAAAGAGCGGCCATGCGTATTCGCGGAGCGCTTCGACCGCAGCATCGAATTTATTGCCGAGCCGTTCCAAGTGCGTATGGATCGCTTCCACCACCACAATACCCGAGTCCACGAGGATACCGATCGCGAGGATGAGCGAGAAGAGCGAGACGACATTAATCGTGTTACCGGTCGCATACATGCCGATGAACGCGATGAGGAATGAGAGCGGGATGGATGCAGCTGCAACCACTGCTTCACGCCAGCCAAGCGTGAGGAAGAGGATGATCATCACGAGGATGACCGTCTCGATACCGGCACGCGTGAGCTCGGAAAGGTCGCGATTGATCTGATCTGCGGCGTTGAATGACACGACCGTCTGCGTGCCCGAGAGTGTCGTCTTCTTGAGCGCTTCCAGTTCTTTCTTCACTGAATTCGCTGTCGAGAGGATGTTGCCGCCCTTTGCCTTATGTATTGAAAGAGTAAGGGACGGCTGTGATGGCTGCCCATCTACCGAGACGCGAGAATATGTCGATGCATTCTGGAGCCCGTCGATAACGTTCGCGATATCGCGGATGTGCAGCGTCGCGCCCCCAGGACCAGCAAGTGAGACATCCGCTACTTGTTCAGGCGTCGAGAGACCCGCTTCAAGACGAACTGCGTATGAAACGCCATCCACAACAATGGAACCTTCCGGCGTCGCGAGTCCCGATGCTGAGATCGCATTCGTAACATCTGAAACAGTGAGGTTGTACTGGCGAAGCTTCGCTTGCTGCAAGATCACTTGCACTTCGCGGGCGCGCACGCCAGACACATCCACACGCGAGACGCCTGGTACACGCTCGAGGTCGCTCTTCACCGTCTCACCGAGCGCAGTGAGTTCTGCCGGTGCGAGATTGCCAGATACTGATGCAATCAGTATTGGCTGATCCGAGAAACTCACTGAGGAGACAGACGGGGTCAGGGCTTCAGTTGGAAGATCTGAGTGCACCTTGTCGACCTCGTCTTTAAGAGACTGGATAGATTTATCGATATTTGCGTTCGCATCGAATTGCACGACGATCGAGGACACGCCATCGCCTGAGCTGGAAGTGACTTTCGAGACATGCTCCACGCTCAGCACACGATCTTCGATCTTATCCGTGATAAGTCGCTCGACGTCGCTTGCCGAACCGCCCGGTAATACCGTCGTGATGACACCGATCGGAATCACGATCTCAGGTGTCGACTCCTTCGGAATCCCGATGACGGCGACAATGCCCGCAATCGTAAGCGAGATCATCAGGAGCACGGTGAAGTGCTCTTTGCGGATGAAGAAGGTCCAGAATTTCGTCATAGCAGTGGTGCTATTGCGCCGTGCTGGTCGCGACGGTGACTTTCTCGCCTTCAGAGAGGCCACGCGCGTCAGTCACGATCTTGAGGTCGGGCGTGACGCCGGAGAGGATCGCGATGCGATCGCCGATCACGTCGCCGATTTCCACCTTGTGCGCGACGAGCGCACCGTCGGTAGCGACCGTAAACACGACACGATCAGTCGTGCGGAGCTTCACTGCTGCGAGCGGCAAAAGGATGGTTGTGTTTGCAGAGGCCGTAGTTGTCGCCGTGTTTGGACTTGCTGCTGTTTTTGACGGAGTTGCAGTTGGAGTTGGCAGTCCGATATGCACTGATTCCCCATCCACCAAATCGCCAGCGTCTCCCGCGATCGCCATATCGACTTCAGTCTGCTTCGTCGTCGGATCAAGTGCAGGCGCGACGCTCGTCACCACAGCTTTATACTTTCCTTCCACCATGACCGTATCACCCACTGCCACGCGGTCGCGATCCGCATCAGAGAGGTATGCAACCACTTCGAGCGCGTTATTGCGCGCAACCGTCGCGACATGCGTCATCGCTGTCGCATAGTCTCCCACATGGAGCGACATGAAGTTAAGCGTTCCCGCGATCGGTGCGCGGATGACCGTCTTCTCGTATGCAGCTTGCGCAGCACGAAGCGAACCGAGTGCCTGCTTCACCGTCGCGTCTGCACTTGCCACGTCAGTATTCGTTGAATCGCTCTGTGTCTGTGCGACTTCTGCGGCCGTCTTCTTTGCGCGATAGGTATCGCGTGCTGCGGAGATACTTGCAAGGAGTCCATCCACCGTCGCACGAGCGGTCGCGAGATTTGAAAGTTGCGTTGCTGTTGCGCCTGAGCCTGAAGTGTTCGCTGCGTGCGCGAGCGTCGTTAAGAATGTGGATACCGTCTGCACAGTTGATTGAGCTGAACTAAGGAGCGCTTCTGGACCAGCGGAATCTGAAGTGGCAAGACTATCACGCCAGATATCCATTGTCTGCGCGATGGCATAGCGTTGGCGCTCAAGCTGCGTGCCGGTCGCCGGATCACTGATGAGCAGCTGCGGACCGATCGGAGTCGCACCGCCGAAAAGCGTATCGACTTGGTTTTGAAGTGCTGAGTCGAGACTGGTATAGGTAGAGCGATAGGTGTTGCGCGCGGAAGTCTGCGCTTCCGTGAAAGAGCCGGCAGCATTTCCAGACTGAAGCGCTGTCGCATTGCGAGCTGCAAGCGCTCCTTCATATGCACCTTGCGCCTGGAGCACCGCTGCTGCTTGTGCTGCGTTATCGAGTGACGCGATTATATATCCGGCCGGGACGCTCTGCCCCACTTTCCCATGCACGGCCGTCACCGTGCCGCTTGATTGCGCGAGGATGTCCGCTTCCGCGACCGAACGCACTGAGCCGAGCACTTCCACGCCGTCACTCGTACCATTTAATGAAGCGACGCTCTGCACGGTTACTGTGCGAGCAGCATTGGAGTCATTTGCCGATGCGCCACCGCGAGCAAGTGCGACCAGGCCGCCCAAAGCGACAACAAGCACGATTCCGCTCACAATCTGCGCCCACATCGGGAGCTTGCGAAAACGACGCCAATTAGGGGCGGAAAACGCACTCACCCGGGCCCATGCACGTTTGAGTGTAGAAAATAGCCTATTCATGGACTTATTATGCCATAAATTGGTGAATAGTTCACCTATATATAGTAAAACCCCGGCGTTGATCATTCTGATCGTGCCGGGGTTGTTTCTGCATGCCCTTCAAGGAGCAGAGCATTCATAAATCAGTGCGATTTCTCTCTTCGGAGAAATTGCGTATTGAGGAATCGTTGACGCAATAACAGAAAGTCTGGTTGCGCCTTCGTGTTTGACCATCAAGCTGATCGTGTTGTCCTTAATGGGCTTATGCGCTCCATACAGGCGAGTTAGCTCATGCATGCGCATCAATTCCAGGATTTCGGCATTGCAGAGCGCAGGAATGATAGCTGCTTTGTGTCGGCGATACGAGCTCAGGCGATGCTTCTGAATCCCCACGCTCACAAATGCTTCAAGATTCTTACTCTCCCGGGACAGGCTCGCAAGCGGAACGACCGCGAGATGATACACCTCGCTCGGCTCCAAGGTATGGAACCGATCATAACCGTTACGGCCATCTGCCAGGAAGAATTCTTCTTCCCTACTCCCGACAGAGTTTTCGTTCGCAAGAAGCGAATAAGTGTCGTTCCCCTTAAGCCTCTTGCCCCTGAGCCGAATGATCGTATGACCATGGCGGTTCTGGTTCAGAATGGCCATCTCCTCTACAAGCGGGCTTGTATGGAGCATGTCTTCTAGTGGCATGATTGGACTCCTCTGTTTCTTTGATCATTAATTGGTCAAGCACGAGTATTATAATGTGCAAGCCAGCCTTCGTTATAACGCATTTTCCTCGTTTTTCCAATTCCTGTCGGGATATTTCTCTTGAGAGAATTCACCTCCCTCACCTGAAGCGAACACATTCATGTGGCCGCATCGCTTGCACTTTACCTCGACACACGCAGACTCGAGTATGCCTCGGAAGAGCAATCTGTTGCATTCACAGCGATATTCATTATACGAGTGAGTATCTGCTTCTGTCGGCATCATAGGTATGCCTCCAGCATGCCCAAATGCTCTTCAAGAAAAGTTCAAGGAATTCTCAAGTATTTATGAAGTCTTGGATAAACTCGACTGAGCGTGCTTGCGTGCTCATTGCTTCTTGAGCGACCCGTTCATTCCTAATGATGAATTGCTCGAGTAATTCTGGTCGCTCGAGTGACGACATACCCGTAAGCGCTTTCCGGGCTTTCACGCTGTGCGAGAGGATAGTGCGACAGAAACGTGGTAAGACATCGAACCAGAACAGCTGTTCTAGCTTCGCCATATCTTCTTCCAAGTCGATAGTCGTGCGCTCAGGGTAGTGGGATTTCCATGCCAGCAATAATTCAGCCACTGCGGTACTTATATGGCCGCGTTCCAAGTCTTCTTTCCAATCATGCGCATCGTCGTTCATCTGCCGTGCAATCAGGCAATGTCGGAAATAGAGAACCAGATTCGAGACCTCGTCACTCGTGACAGGAACCCCGCTTTCAATGAGCACCGCCACTGGTCCGAGAACATGTCCGGCTGCAGGGTAGAATTTCTTGCTTCGATCACCGTAAAAAGGAATATCTCGCGGCACATGGACGATACAATCTTCCACGAGGAGCCGGCAACGGGTGATCTCCCATTCATTCGCATCATCCAGACGGTTCATTAGGGTGGTGAAGAAAGGACCAAATCCAGATTCATCTTCCGAATAATTCCGAAAGTAGTTGGTAAACTGCCGCATGCTCCAATTTGCGATCGGCAGGAGTTCAGGATTCGCATCTTCATCCTCATCCCAGAAATCTTCATACACGATCGAAGCGGCCCAAAAGCATGCATTCGCGAATCCAAGCTCAGCAATAGTCTCGTCTGCTATATGTCGTGCTTCTTCTCCTATCGCAGAACGCAGATAATATGGCATCAACGAAATCTGTCCGTCTGTACTTCGCTCCATCACTGATTTAAGAAGCGCTTTGGCACGAAATTCAAACGAGGGAGACATATCGAGTAGCCGGTCATCTATGACCTCATGTATCAGATTAACCATTTCAACCTTGCCAGTGTCCGAGACAGCTGCAGGTAAGGAATTATCATCGAATGGCATGCGTGCTTGCCGATCATGCATCAGTGTTTGTATCTCTTCCGGGGTAAACAGTCTCGAAACGTGATACGGAGTCGCAGTTGCTCGATCCAGAAATTCATCAAGTTTCGGAAGATGCACATCATTTGCATCGAGGAATGACTCAATCGCGAGATTAAGGCCGACGTCCGGCTCTTGAGTGACCGGTATTACATATGGTCCACCCGGTTCCTTCTCAAAACGAAGTATGTCGCGCAAGTGACCTGCTAATATGCCTCCCGTTGGAAGCGTTCCCTTTCGTACGCAGTCGGCGTCCGCCAAGAGAGTTCGAACGAATTCTTTAGTATCCATGATGTTCCGTTACCTCCGATCGATGATCGGCTGATAATGGAACTCAAGGTTCTCGTATTGGAAAGTATATCGTAAATTTCGTTCCCCAGCCAACGGCACTATCGACTTGAATCGTACCACCAAATTCTTTTTCTATGATCCGCTGTGCAGACGGAAGACCAATTCCGAGACCGCCTGTAGACCCTTTCGTACTAAAGAACGGCTCGAATATATCTTTCATAATTTCTGCATTCATACCTGGCCCATCATCTTCGATCTTGATTTCCACGCCTCGCTGTACTTTACTCATCAGGATAGTGACATGTGCAGCTCCAGCTTCGATCGCATTCGAGAGAATATTCGTAACGACCTGAATAAATGCTATAGGATCCCCATATGTAGATACGACATCATTAGTTTCAAGCGAGAGACTTGTTTGTCTCTGGCGAGCATAGGAATGCAGCACACGTACGGCATCTTCAAGAGTGCGCCGGATGCAGAAATATTCTTCCTTGCCTTCCCGGGCAATATGCCGTCGGAGTGCCTCAACTAATTTCTGCATATGGGCAGTCGCATCCTGGGCATGATGAATATCTTGAACAAACTGGCTGGCCGTACCCGCATCCCGCGTCGCTGAATTAGTAATATTCTCAATGTTAAGAGATAGGGCTGTAAGCGGACTCATAAGATCGTGGAAAAGGCCAGCAGCAAGTCGACCGAATTCTACGAACCGGTATGCCTGCCTCATCTTTTCGAGCTGGACGGCTTGTAATTCCTCCGTGCGTTCCTGAACTCTGACTTCGAGCAGGTCTCGTTCTTCTTTCAATTCGCGCTCTGATATTCGAGCTCGCACGAGCGAATGTTCTATCTCACGATTCGAGAGCCAAGAGACCGCAACCGTGATGCCATATATGAGGACGATCATGATCACGTCACCCACCGTCCATGTTTCGGTTTCCCAGTATGAATTTATTGCGACGATACCGCTCGTCTGGAGCCACCACGTTGTGGCAAGCGTGAATCCAGTCAGGCCGGTCACAAGAAATGCCACGCGAGTACTGATCAGTACGCCAGCCATTACTATCACGAGCGGATAGAATACGAGTTCTGCAGGCAAGTCTACTCCCCAACGAAATCCCATATATGCCGGCAGCAGGAATAAAGGTCCCACGAGACCATATGCTGCAGCCGATATAAATCCGCGGCGGGAAGATTTATATAGGAGGAAGAAATAGCCGAGCAAAACTCCGATGATCCATATATCCAGCGAATCATTCTTAGAACTTGTCGCGTCGCCAATAAAGAAATATATCACTTCCATTCCAAGAGCTAGTATCAACAGCGATATACAGCTCATCAGCAATATGTTCAATATGAATTCCTTCCGTCTTACATCTTCAATAGCTGCGCGAGGCGCCACCCAGCTACGCAGGCATGTAACGAGTCTTTTCATGGCAAGTATGGGCATCGCGTGCCTCGAAATTGTTCGCTCTAAAGATTAGAGCCAAGGAATGCCAACGATTGCGGCAGACGCCACCAGCGCAGAAAGATTATAAGCACTGCGGGCTTCCTTAGAACTGAGAATCTGGGCGAGTACTTGTGACATAGAAAAAGAAATTAAATTAAATAATCAGCTTCGAGATGGGACATTCACGAAATTATACCGCTCCCATTATATATGAGCTGCACCTGCTCAAACACCACCCGCAACCAATATGTGTATCGTTCGGGATATATTGCAAGCTCGCGACGCAGTTCTTCCACATCGATCCATTTCCAGTCCTCCGCTTCTTCAGGGTCGAGGGTAGGAATTTCGTCAGTCGTGCCGATGAACACGTGATCATACTCGTGCTCGGTCAGCCCGTTCGGGAACTCCGTCCTATATATGAATGCGTGCACTGGCGTCAGATTGCATGCGAGCCCCATCTCCTCCTTGAGGCGCCGATGGGCAGCAGCGTCCGTCGGCTCATCAGGGCGCGGATGCGAACAGCACGCATTAGACCAGAGCCCACCGGAGTGATATTTATCCTTCGCACGTTTCTGGAGCATGAGCCGTCCGTCTGGATGAAAGAGGAAGACGGAAATCGCGCGATGGAGCCTTCCTTCCTGATGGGCCTGGAGTTTTTCCATGGTACCGATCGGAGTATCGCTCGCATCGACGAGAATGATGTCGTTGCGCATAGAAGCAGACAAACTAAATGAATAGTCTCACTGAGCGTCGAGCGCTTCTATGGCCGAAGCCATGCAGATTATATCACCAGCATTAATTCGGAACAATTACTACTGAGTCCCCTCTACTTTGCACCGTTCTCCTTTGCTATTCCGTGGCAGTGAATGATGACGACTGATCTTAATTGAACAATCTAGTTGTGGATCTTTCGAAGTAGCCGTCACGATAGGGCTCTCACTATTCGAATCTCGAGTATTGCAGCTGGTAAGATCTCCCTTGGAGTACGCGACCACATTACTGTCAGGCGGAAGAATAATTACACCCTTTGCGCACTGCTCATTCATATACTCATAGGTTAATGTACTAAGAACTTCTTTATAGAAGTCGGTCTCCTCGAGAGGCGGCGTTGGCTTCGGCAGCTCTTGCAGAGGAACTTCTAATCCTTGCGATTCACGTTTCGTGATATAGTTGGGATCACAATATGTTCCTCTTGTAGTGTTATCAAAAAGTTTTGGTACAGGGTTCGTGCAGTATCTTGTGAGCAACGTATCTCTCTCTTGTTGCATGGAACGTAGCGTATCCATAGAAGATTGAGTCAATGATGATTTATATGCATCTTCTTGATCCTGAATGAGCTTATTTAAGTCTTCAACCCTTACGAGTGAACTTTTATAATCAAAGTAATTTTTGTACGTTCTTTGGAAGGAAGAAGAGAAAGGCGTGTACAAAAGTATGCCGAACACCAGGGCAACAAGTATGCCCGTGAGGATGTTGTCAATAATCGATCGAGATATGTATCTTTTATTTAATGAGAGAAGCTCCCGCTCTAAGATAATTAGGAGAGGGATCCACAACCCACCTATTAATGCGAAAAATTCAGCTCCGGAAAGTATGTCCTCTTGCCCATAAATCCATATAAGCAATCCAACTACTATGGATTTCAGCCCAATAAAGAACCATGTACGTTTTACACTCATTTGTCTCGGAAGTGGCGTAGCTGGCTTTCCTATATATACCGTCTCAGGTTCCCCAGGAGAGGGAGGGGTGTCTTCTGGAGGGATTGGAAAATCGTCCATACACTGAGTATAGCGTCTCGAAATCGAGATTTTTATGAACTGATGAGGTTATGCACACCCCCGTACCATCGAGAAAAGTACATATCGCCTCGTGTGAGCACTAGTACATGATGCTATACTAGAATCGTATGAAAACATTAACATGCGCCCAGATGGGCGGAATGTGCGATGCAGTGATGACAGCAGAGACAAAGGAGGAGATGCTTGCGAAAGGCATGGAACACCTTGAAGCGGCCCATCCTGAGATGGCAGCGACCGTAAAGGCTATGCCAAAGGATGACCCGATGATGGTTGAATGGAACAAGAAATTTGATGAGATGTGGGATGCTGCTCCAGAAATGCCTGCAGCTGAATAACTTTACTCGATATAAATGAAAAAGGACCCGCAAACGGGTCCTTTTTCATTTCCAGGCTACCTTAAGCTTTTTTGAAACTCCACCATGCGAGCGTGGCTGTCACACATGCGAGCGCAACGTCACGGAACACGATCTCGATGAGCGGGATATTGAAGAACACGATCAAGATAAGCGAAAGCGTCGCGGCGACAGACGGCAGGAAGATGCGCTTGCCGCTCAGTATCCAGAGTGCGATTATCACCTCCACGATTCCCCACGCTCCGAGCATGACGGCATCCGGCAGATGGCCGAGCAGGAATGGCGGGAAGAATCCAAGCCATGCGTTCGGATTGAAGAACGAATCGATCGGCGGATACAGGAATGCGATCGCGATGCCGATGCGGAGCAAGAGAGTCGAGTTGGGTTTCATATTATTGGACGACGATGTCTATCGTGTACGGCTTCGCGATGTTGGTTGCCGGCCAGTACGGCGTAAAGGAGAAGGACTTGGTCGCAGTGAACGTGATGGTCTTCTTGCTGCCTGGCGTGATGGTGCCGGTATTTATGACGGAGCTGCGGAAGTCGAGACCGCCATGATAGGTCGTGCCTGCATCTGCACCGAAGGTGATCGTGACTGGCTCGCCAGCTTTCACCGTGATCTTCTTGAGGTCCGCAGTCTGATCGTTGCCGTTCACGGCGAAGGTCTGCGGCGCAGTTGCACCTACGGTTGCTGTTGCTGTGGTTCCGGGTACCGTTTCGGTCGTGACTGGCTGCTGAGCAGATTGTTGTGCAGGCTGCTGCTCGGATGGTTGTGCGGACTGCCCTGCTGTCGAACTTGATTGCTTAAAGAACCATGCGCCGCCCGCGATGACGAGCACTGCAACGACGAGGCCGATGATGACAGGTGTTGAGGAGCTTTTCATATAAAGGTCTTAGGGCTAATGATTTTATAATAACATCTGGAAGGTTGGGTGTTCGATTTCTAAATCACCCCATAGGTATAGTCCAAATATAGTCCCAACTATCTTACAGCTGGAGTCTGCACTCAGCGACGATATTCTCTGTCTAGATTCATAGATCGGAGATTAGAATGTCATTTCACGAAGACTTACTGATCATGCGGGCTGAAGATACAGGTCCTGATGAACTACTCGATCTCGACACGGGAATGATCAAACCATATCCTTCCGAATCCGTCCGACGCCAGGACGGCATGAGCGATGGACGAGCCCGAAGAAAAAACGATCCAACGACGCAGTGTATATTCGAGGATATGAACTCGGTGAAGACCTGCTCAGAGTTCATGGCCGCTGAGAATTCGGACGATTGCCATCTATACGCCGCTCAAAGAGAGTCATTCACACTCGTTGAGCGGCTTTCTTTTGCGCAATATGTTTTTGATTTATGACGTAGAGTATACTCAGACATATGTCATCTGAAGACAACCTTCCTGAAATCACTATTGAGCGATATGCCGATTCAGACCGAGAAATTCTGCTGAAGGGTTTTGCGGACATTCAAGAGATTGAGCGTGCTCTATCCGATACTCGTCGTCCAGGAGACGAAATGGCTGAAGACTATTTCAACCTCGTATCTAAGGAAGTGTCCGAGAAATCAGGGACCATTCTGGTAGCGAAGGCCGACGGGAAAACGGTCGGGTTCATTGCCTGTTGGATCGAACACGATGATGATCCTATCCAGACTGTGGAGTCTAATACCTTCGGATATATCTCAGATGCGTGGGTATCCCCTGACCTCCGCGGTCGCGGGGTATTCGATAAATTACATGCGGCAGTTGAAGAACATCTGAAACAATTTCCAGATGTTCACTTCGTGCGACTAAACGTAATGATCGGGAACGATCGAGCGCAAGCAGCTTATACGAGAACGGGATACACGCCCGAGCTGCTCACGATGGTAAAGAGAATCGCTCCTGCCGCTGCCCCTGATTAGTCAGCGTTGGTTGAATTATGCCATATCAGCGGCGTATGAGGGGCATGATTGAGTTATGCACCCGGCCCCTCCCGCACCCGACAAAATAGGTCATACTTAGTATGCAGCTTTTACTAATGCTCGCTGCCTATTTACCATATGAAAATACTTCATATCATCGCGTTCTTACTGCTCGTCGTGGGAGGACTTAACTGGGGACTCGTCGGGATCGGCGGATTCGCAGGCATGAACTTGAACCTCGTGCACATGCTCCTCGGCGCATGGCCGGTTGTCGAATGGATCGTCTATCTGCTCGTCGGACTTTCTGCCGTTTATATCGGATTCACCCACAAGAAGGGGTGTATGACGTGCTGTTCTGCAAAGCAGCCGATGAGTGCGCCGACTATGCCGACCGGGACGGTGTAATTGCCAAGTATGCGAAATAAGAAAGATGCGCATGACATATGCGCATCTTTCTTATTTCGCCTTTAAAATGATAGAATCAAAGCGCCACGGAAGCTGTGTTCTGAATAATGATATGACAGGTGGCCATTACTGAGCCGCCGAATACTATGGTTAGGTATTCGTTCGCATCCGGTCGTGGATTAGCGGGAGTTTGTGTGCTTTCTAAGGCTTCACTGGAAAACACTCCATCAGCGTTCGTCTGATGCAGAAAACGAACAATAGATTACAGAATCTGCGATTTATTGCAGACGCGGGATGTGAAGAAGCCGGCGATATTGGCTCAATACTGAGTGAGCAGGGATAAACGTAGCACCTGCCGAGACCGATTAACTTGCGACAGTGGTTGATCTAGGAATACAGCTCTTTCACTTGCCCGGCTTTATGAGTCGGGCTTTCTTTGCTGTAAGGTATTCTAAATAAAAGACCCTGCGCTTACCGCGCAGGGTCTTTACGTTAAAATCGCCGAAGTTTCCGTGGGGTACGTAACTTATCAATGAGATACGTCGAATGGTACCGATGCTCACCTAGAGTCGTGCGCCCATCTTCGGAGACTATCTTTTCCTCGCCGTGCGCATCCCCATAGAAGTTATTTGAAGTTGTGGTGTTGAGGTAGATCAACCCATCCTGTCTGAACACCTGAGGACCGCGGCCGCCGTTGAACTCCTTCCTTTCGTAGTTTGCACGAAGCGCCGCTTTCAGACAGGGTATCGCCTCCTCGCGGTAATACCCCATGTATTGCATCATCCATATCGGCGTATCGTTATACCAGATCGTCGTGGTTCCTCCGCTATACTGACCGAGTGAGGACACGAGGTACGAATCGAGCACGCGCCAGCTCCCGCAATACTCATTCGTCCATTCGATAACTTTGAGACCTGGAAGGTCAGGCTTTTCTTTTTCCTGCGCGGCTCCAGCATACCCTGCCATCATGGCATCGAAGAACGAGTCTTGGACATTCCTCTGGAAATCGTAGGTACGCATATAATCGTTCACAAATTCGAGTTGCGGCATGATTGCCTCCTTTCATCCGTGTGCACCATAGCACAAACGTGCTAAAAAATCTTATTTCCCGTTGTCGGTCATTATCATCTTCATCGCTTCTTGCACGGTGGTCATAAATTGTGCTGGAAAGATGATCGTAGAGTTCTTCTCGACACTGATCTCTGCCATGGTCTGAAGGGTACGGAGCTGGAGCGCGACCGGATGCGCCGCCATGATGTCTGCCGCTTCGGCGAGCTTTGCCGATGCTTGCATCTCCCCTTCTGCTGCGACGATCTTCGCACGGCGCTCGCGTTCTGCTTCAGCTTCTTTCGCCATTGCGCGCTGCATGTTTTCCGGGAGCGTGATGTCCTTGATCTCGACGGCCGTCACCTCTGCGCCCCACGGCTCGGTGTGGGTATCGATGACTTCCTTTATCTGCGTATTGATCGCGCTCGTCTGCGAGAGCAGCTGATCGAGCATAAACTGACCGACCACATTGCGGACCGTCGTCTGACTGATCTGATTCACCGCGTCGTGCACATTCTCGATCGCGACGACTGACTTCTGCGGATCGACGATGTGATAGTACGCGACAGCTGCAATATCGATCGAGACGTTATCCTTCGTGATGATCTTCTGGGACGGGATGTTCATCGTGATAGTGCGGAGCGTGACCTTCGTCATCTGCTCGAATATTGGCAAGAGCAGGATGAGGCCCGGACCGCGCACGCCCGTCACCTTCCCAAGAAAGAAGATAACGCCGCGATCGTATTCCTTCACGACCCGGACTGAGAGACAGAGCACGACGAATGCGATAAAGCCGAGGATGATGAGTGGTTCCATATACCTATATTATACACTCCTAAAAGGAAAACGCCGCGGCAGAGCTGCGGCGTTTTCCTTATGATGGAGCCGTTACCTTTATAGGACTCTCGTTGTTATACCAGATATGAAAAAGATAATACTCATCGTCGCGTCCCTACTGATTATTGGAGCTGGCGCATTCGGCATGTACCAGAACCACCGGCTGAACCTCGCGCACAGTACCTATGAAAATTATTACGCGTTCCGTGGCTGCGTGAAGCAGCTCGATAAGACTGACTCGTATGGCACCTGCCAGCTTGCAGACGGCTTGACTATCAAGATAGTCGCATTCAAAGGCAAGTGGTATCTGGATGGCGACCTGCCTGCTTCGGCAGCTTCTGTTTCTAACTACCACCACACTCCGGGATGACCGATGATCTGCTTGCTTAGGCAGATATGAATATTTTTATCGTGTTGCGGGGGCCGGAATCGAACCGGCGTCTGGAGGTTCTTTTACACCTGATGTTTCCAAAAGGAATGGACTATACCATGATCCTGACCATTTCAGGATCCTCCCATTATAGTCTCTGAACCTTTCCTCCATCGCTCGCGGCGAGCCGCTTGCGGATGAAAGACTTGGCTGCTGATTGTCGAATCTTCCTGTTTTTCGGCGTTCACGCTCATTCTTTCGAATCACGTTGTAGCACAGAAAGCTCTCACGATATTCCAGCAATTTAGAGAGTTTTTCCGCTACCCGTTACCGGATAGGGTCACGTTTTCCATGAGCCTCCCGAGGTACCTCTCCTCTACCCCGCTATATATTTAGGATATACGAAATATCCATTGACGCTAGTATATAAGCCTTTTCAGCAAATATCAAGTCCTGCTTTGCATCTATTTCCATGCGGAGTATAATTAGAGAGTAATGGGCTTCGGCCTCGCCCCTCGGGGCTAAAAGATCAGCTGCCAAAGATATAGTCTCTGGCAGCTGATTTTATTTTTAGGAAAAGATCTTCCCTCATCATTCCAATCTTATTGACCAACCTTTTTGAACTCATTGGCCGCATTTGCAAAAGAATCGCCCATGCCTCGCGACCTATAACTTTCCCTATTGAATAGTAGAACGGCAGTTCTTTAGCTTGCGTGGTTAGAGGGATACACAAGAATATATTCTTATTAAATTTCTTAAGAATTACGACGGGTCGCGCAAAATTATGCCCTCGACCATCTTGTTCGAATCCGATATTTTTTCCTAAGTTGCAGAACCAGATTTCACGCTCGTTAAAATAAGGAACAATTGAGCGTCTCTCGAGCTTCTGCTTCAGAGTATTCCACCGATCAAATTTATTCGGGCCAATTTCTGACATCCCGCTAGCATACGCTACGGAGATGAAATAAATATCAAATCTCGTTGAATTCGCGGAACACGTTCTCGTACTGGCCGATGGCGCGATATGCGATATTCGGACTGAGTTCGAATGCTGTTCCTTGATGCGCAATATCGTTACGGACTTTATGCGCAGCCCATGCGTCTTGGAGCGTCTGGAAATGGCTCTGATTCGCTGTCTTCAGTTTGTCCCCAATCGAAGCGCCGATATACCCGAGGCGCGTCAGCATCTCATCCAACATGATGTCCGCTTCGATGATCGCAGCGCGCCAATCGTTCTGCTGGCTGCTTTCGATGAGCTCGCGGATACGCTTCCATCGTGCATGCTCCACCTGCTCATGCGCGACTTCTTCTGGTATCGTTCCGAACTTTGCCTGCATCTCTTCTTCAGTCTGCTTCAAGCGGATCGAGTAATACACGAGTATGCCGATCAGGCCGAGCGAGATGAGATACGCGAGAACCGACACCCAGAACCAGATCGTACTTGCGAATGCAGTGAGATTCGAATAGCTCAGCGTGGACGCGACCTTAGGCGCCGCTCCTGTGACGAAGAGGTGGTAAATGAGATTGAAGACGTAGGAAATGTTGAACTGAACCGGACCGGTCGTCGTTGCCATTCCTTTTATTATAGCGTTTCTTTGGTGACGTTCGCGCTGATTGTAAACAAGAGGTGCTCGTTGCCTTTCGGTGCGGTGAATTGGATGCCAACCGGGAGCGCGACACCGTCACGCTCGACTGTGCCCATCGGTACAGAGATTGCTGGCATGCCCGTGAGGTTCGCTGTCACAGTGAACACATCTTCGAGATACATGGATACAGGGTCATCACTCTTCTCGCCGAATTTGAATGCTGGCGACGGTGATGTCGGGAATGCGATCACGTCTGCCTTCTCAAATGCCGCATCATATTCTTGTGTGAGCAGATGGCGTGCTGCATCGGCCTTGCGGTAGTACGCGTCGATGTAGCCGGATGAGAGCACAAACGTGCCGAGCAGGATGCGACGCTTCGTCTCAGAACCGAATCCTTCGGTGCGCGAATCCACATAGTCTGAAAGGAGCGATTCGCCACGGGCCGCATGGCCGTACCGGATACCGTCGAGGCGTGCGAGATTTGCTGAGACCTCTGCCGGCATGATGACGTAGTACACGGCAAGCGCATACGGACTAGTCGGCAGTGAAATGTCGAGGATCTCATGTCCTGCCGCTTTAAGTGCATCGAGTTGCGCATTGAATGTTGCGAGCAGGTCGGCATCCACTCCTGCCTCAAGAAGATGGAATGGCACGCCGATACGGAATGACTTCGGCGTCTCGCGAACCGAGTACGGAGATGGCGTCGGAATCGTGGTCGAGTCGAGTGGATCAGTTCCCTGTAATGCTTCTTGCAAGATCTTTGCGTCAGCAACGGTCTTCGTAAGGGGACCGATCTGATCAAGTGAAGAACCCATTGCGATCAAACCTGAACGCGACACTGAGCCATATGTCGGCTTGAATCCGACGAGGCCGGTATGAGCAGCGGGCTGACGGATTGAGCCGCCCGTATCAGAACCCAGCGATGCGATTGCCATATGTGCAGCAACTGCGGCGGCAGAACCACCGGATGATCCTCCTGGCACGCGCGATGGATCGATCGGGTTGAGGGTCGCGCCATATGCCGAATGCTCGGTTGAGCTTCCCATCGCGAACTCGTCCATGTTGGTGCGGCCGATGAAAAGCGCGTTCTGCGCCTTGAGCTTTTTGATCACGGTCGCGTCATAGGTCGCGCGATAATTCTCGAGCATCTTCGAAGACGCACTTACGATCTTCCCTTCTATTAAGATATTATCCTTGATCGCAAGCGGAATGCCGCACAAGAGCGGTGCGTTCTCGCCTTCAGTATCAATTCGCTTTTGTGCAGCTTCAATTGCTGCGTCTTGATCGGGTCCTTCGAAGAATTCGAGATATACATTCAGCGTTGGATTCAGCTCCTTTGCTTTTGTGAGGCAGATATCGAACAATTCACGAACTGTGCATTCGTGCGCACGAAGTGCACGCGCCGCTTCAGTTATCGAGAGCTCGTTCAACTTCTTCTGCATGGGTGCGGCATTAGTCATGGCTGATGATCTGCTTCACGGACAGATAGTTGCCGTCTCGCGATGGGAATTGCTCAGCAAGCTTCTCAGTGTAGAGGCCCTTCTCGTGCGGCGTGCCATCTTCCCGCATGATGTTCGTGTACGGCAGCAGCGGTTTCGGCTGGTCGCCGCGCTTCCCCACATCCAGCGTATCAAGCTGGCTCACATATTGAATGATCGCATCGAACTCTTCCACGAACTTCGCGAGCTCCTCATCTGAGACCGTGATGCGGGCCAGAGCGGCCAATTTCTTAACATCTTCGAGGGTTGCCATAGGAGCACTCTATCACATTCCGAGCCGGCGACGGAACTCCTCTTCACCTATTATAGGTATGCCCAGTTCTTCAGCCTTATCATATTTCGATCCGCCCGGATTATCCCCAGCCACAAGGAACGACGTCTTCTTTGATACCGAACCAGACGGTACCCCGCCAGCTTTCCGAACAGCAGATTCTGCTTCATCTCGAGAGAAACCTGAAAGGGTCCCGGTCACGACGACCGTCATGCCGCTCAGCGGGCCGCTCACTGGAGCGCGCTCTGCTTCACGCGGATGCACGTGCTTCAAGAGCCGTTCGAGCATCGCGCTATTTTCTTCATCCGCAAACCACTCGACCACTGACTGAGCAACCACTTCGCCAATGCCATTTATCTGAAGCAAGTCATCGACACCTGCTTTGCTAAGAGCCTCAAGCGTGCCGAACTGCTGCGCAAGCAGCAAGCCAGTCTCTTCTCCAACATGCAGTATGGAAAGCCCGACAAGAAGCCGGTCCAGCGTCGGCTCTGTTGCGGATTTGAGCGCCGCGAGCAAGTTCTCTACAGATTTTTCTTTGAATCCCGGCAGCTTCAAGAGCTCATCGTGCGTGAGATCGAAAAAATCATCGAATGCTCCCACGAGCTGATGCTCCATAAGGAGCTGCACAGTCTTCTCGCCAAGCCCGTCGATATCGAGCGCATGCTTGCTCGCGAAGTGTACGAGCTTGCCGAGCTGCTCGTTAAACGATCCGCGTACTGCGCAGCGATACGCGGCCTGCCCTGGTACGCGCTCCAACCTGCCGTCACCGCCGCAGAGCGGCGAATGCGTCGGGAACTTCCACTTCTTTTCTTTTCCTGTGCGGAACTCCGTGAGCACCTGCACGATCTCCGGAATGATGTCGCCGGCCTTTTGCAAGATGACCGTATCGCCGATGCGTATGTCCTTGTCCTTTATGAAATCTTCGTTGTGGAGCGTTGCGCGCGCAACAGTCGTGCCTGCGACTGCGACCGGCTTCAGATGCGCGACTGGTGTCACTACACCTGTGCGTCCCACCTGAAGGCTGATGTCTTCGATCACCGTCGTGACTTGCTCTGCAGGAAACTTCATCGCAGCTGCAAAGCGCGGTGCCTTGCCGGTATAGCCAAGTGACTCTTGCTGCTCACGCGACTCGAGCTTCAGCACCACACCATCGATCTGATAGTCTTCCTTATCACGCACCTTTCCTTGCCATGTGTGCCAGAACTTGATCGCCTCATCGATTGTCGCCTCATGGAGCGTATGAGGATTCACCGGCAGCCCGAGCTCCGCGATAAGCGCGAGCTCATCGCTTTGCGTCTTTGGCCACACGATGCCTTCAAGCGCATCAAGATCATACAGGAAGGACGCGAGCGGACGCGATGCCGCGATCGAAGGATCAAGCTGACGGATGGAGCCTGCCGCAGCATTGCGCGGATTCGCAAATACTGGCAGCCCTTCTTTTTCTCGTGATACATTCAACTTCTTCCAACCCGAACGCGTCATATATATCTCCCCTTCCACGATCAAGTCCACCGGCTTCGCGAGCTTCTGAGGAATCGCGCGAATGGTGCGGATGCTGTGCGTCACATCTTCGCCGATCTTGCCATTACCACGTGTTGCTGCAGTTACAAGCTCACCCGCCTTGTAGGTAAGGACAATATGCAAACCGTCGATCTTGAGTTCGCACGTATAGCGCGGCTCCGGATTTTCGTATCCCGCCTTCTCCAGAGCGCGTCGCACGCGTTCATCGAATTCGCGAAGCTCCTGTTCATCGAACACATCGTTCAATGACCATTGCTGCACCTGATGCGGGACCTTCTTTAGCTCCGGCAATATGCTGCCCGCAACATACTGCGTCGGCGAGTCAGGAGTACGGAGCTCAGGATATTTGTCTTCGAGCACGGCAAGCTCATGTTTGAGCGAATCGAGCGCTTCGGGCGAGATCGGCGTCTCATCTTGCTCATGCTGGAGCGTACGGTATTTATTGATGGTCGCGCGCAGCTGCGCGGCGCGCTCCTCTTCTCGTTTGCCAGCCTTCATCCTCTAAGAGTACCAAACCTAGGCTGAAATTGCAGGCTTAGTTGTCGCCGTATTTCGCCTTCAATCCGCGTTCCGTACGAGATGGGTCGCTTGCGTTGCAGCTATCGTATCCGTCGGCATAGATGGCAGTATTGCCGCTACTGTCCTTGTATACCTGCACGGTTGCAAGACCATTGTCTCCTTCGTTACCATTATTCGGATCGCCTTGCGTCGTATTCCCGGGACACGGGATAGTAAATTTCCGGATGTGGTAGCTCGGATTGCTCGAGTTGTCAGTTATGAATGTGATGTTCGAAGAACCGCTCGAGGTGTCACATGTGATCTGCGATGGAGATTTCGGTGAGGTGTAATCGAACGCGAGTTTTGAGTCCCAATAAAGTGCACACTCGATGGCACCATCGGCATTATAAAAAGCGAGTACCGAATTCTTTGAAGTCGAAGCGAGCAGGACTTGCCGATACGCAATATTAAGCAATGCGAGTCCGACCGCAAGAATCACTGACGTCATGATGAGCGCAATGAAGAGCGTAAAGCCGCGAGAAGATTTTCTTTTAAGGATCCGCATCATACTCATTGTAGCCAATTATCGAAATATTCGCTGATCTTCACGCTATACGGACGACCATTCGTGGTCCATGTCACGGTAACATCTGCACGCACTTCCGTAGTCGTGATCTGAGTCAGTTTCAATGCTCGAGAAAAACGACTCACTGTTCCACCTGACGCTTGCGAGTAATATTGCCCGCCAGCGCCGTCGGATATGAGATGCAATGGCTGATCCGTACACGTCGCGACTGAACACGCTACAGGCTTATCTAAATAAGTATCGACCGTGCATGAATTCGTGAAGCAGTTTGCCACCGAGTACACGCCGGAACCATTCGAGCCGTCCAGTGCTCCCATCCAAGAAATCGGCGTGCTTGGATTATCGTAGTTATAGATGTAATTCGAATCGCGTACGCCACGAACATATTCAAGACCCTCGGCAGCAAGGGTCGAAGCGGCAAGCTGGTCGCGTGCAATGTATGATGCCGTCAACGCTTTCTCCACCGTCGCATATGGCAACGTGATCGCAAGCGTAAGCACGGCGATCGCAACCAAGGTCTCTATGAGAGTGAATCCTGCAAGGTTTTTCATGATGATGGAAGGTCTATTCCTCGCTGCACAGCTGTCGTCTGCACATTGAATGTACTCGTCACGCCTGATCCCGCAGTCATCGAACCGCTCAAATAAATGATCACTTGCGGCTGGACATAGTCGCCTGGTGAATTATTTACGCCCGTAGTGATGAAGTTCATGCCGGTGATCACGAGTGCCGGATCAGTGAGTTCTCCTGTATTCGTACACGCGTTCCCTTGCGAATCACTTCCTGATTGCGCCTCAGATATGCCTGAGTTCGAATACGTGTACGTCGTTGCACAGCCAGAAGAGTCCGTAAACCCGAATGTGGTGCAACTCGTTTCACTCGAAGTAACGCAGTGATACCCTGATCCCGTACGAATATTGCTCACCATGGAGTTCATCACGAATGTCATGTTGTTTACTAGATCACTCTGTGTACGAGTACGACGGTCGATATCAACGAGGTGCAAATATGCCGTCGCGGCAATGAGCGCGACCACCGAGAAGAGCCCGACCGAGACGATAAGCTCGATGAGCGTGAATCCTTTGAAGTAATGAGAGCGACGGGTCATGGTCATGTACAGGTATTGGTATTCTTCACCTCCACTTCCCCAAGATTCGAAACACGGATCATGCGAGATGTAGATCCATCGGGAGAGCTGAGGAAGATGCACGCAGAAGAGAGGTGGTAGAAACCAGTCAATGGAGAATATCCAATGAGGATCGATTGGGTATTCGGACGGACGAACGTTATATCGAGCGTACCAGGAGTCGTCGGTCCCGTGCAGTACAATGTCGATGAATTTCCGTTCGCGATGACACCGCACAATTGCTTGATATAATATCCCGTCTTCAGATTGACCGTTGCGAGCTGCTCGGTTGAATTATCGTATATGCAATTTCCTGGCTTATATTCGGGCGTATTTGCGGTGCCCGTCGGGCACCACCCGTTCGGCGGATTATTGTTATTCGTCTGAGAGCCTGCAACCTTATTAACATCGGCAATCTCATAATAACTTTTAGGCATCGTGGAATCGAAGTGAACTCCGTAGCCGGCATTCGTAGTCGTCACGTTATTGTGCGTATACGTAAGGCTCGATATGCCGTACGACTCCATCTGTCGGATTGTCACGGCGATCGTATATGCAGTATCCGTAAGCACGAGCGTGCGGCTGAAATTAGTCTGACCGAGCAAGATCACTGCCATGATCACGGTAATGATGCCCAAGGAGACGAGCATCTCGATCAAGGTAAATGCCGGCAACGAATGTCGCTTCCGAGAAAGTCTGATCAAATGAGAAAGAAAGGATTCCATCCGGAAAAGAAAGCGAGGAGATAGCCGAGCGCAAGAAACGGCACGAACGGTATCTCGCTTTTCATTGTAGTGCGTCCGCGCTGAACCAACAACAGGCAAATGCCGATAACCGCACCAATCCAGAATGAGAATACGACTCCTGCGACTGACGCCGGGTATCCGATAGCGAGTGAAAGTGCAAATGAGATAGGCGTATCGCCGAGTCCCATCGCCCTTCCCCGCGAACATACATGCACAAGCAAGAAACCGCCCGCAATGATCACTGCAGCAATGAGAGTCGGAACAACGGCCGGAAGACTGCCTGCCTGCAGGTATGCGAGCACAACGCCAAGTACGATCAAGATGCCTGCGCTCAACATCGGCACGATCGTATGACGCAAGTCATACATCACCACGAAGTCGAGCACGACCAAGAAAGCAAGAAAGATCGGCAGTACCGGCGTAAGACCGAGATGTAGATAAGATAAAGCGAAGACGCTGCCAAGAGCCACCTCAAATGCTATGTAGGCACCGGGAATCTTGCTCTTACAAGTACGACACCGGCCGCGATGCATAAGCCATGACACGACAGGCATGAGATCGAGCACATCAAGCGTGCGGCGGCACGAGTTGCATCGAGAACGTCCGCTCCACCATGATTGACCGGTATGAATGCGTTCAGCTATGACACCAGTGAAGCTCGCAAGGATCGCTCCCAGAATTGCGAATACGGCAGCGAGAGAAATCGTGAATGTTGAGATCACGGAAACTTACGTGCCGCACTTCGTCGTAGCGCTCGTGAATGCGACTGGGGTTGATGTAGAATTTCCAGCACTATCGACACACCAATAATTAGTGGTAACTGTCTTAAGAGGTACTTCTATCGCATATGCCGTGCCGGTGGTGCTCATGTAGCACAATGCGCCACCTGAACCGTTCTTAACTGCACTTGCGATAGCATTCTTAATGGTCGTATCATTGGCGAACATGGTGGTGCCAGTCGTCGGGCATGCTGCTCCAGCGACACCAGTCGATCCGTCAGTGTTGTACTTGCCGCCGTAGCTGTCATAAAGAATCAATGCCTGCTTGCGGACAGATCCTAGATTCGATTTGACTGCAGCATCTGCTCCTTTATTACTTGCTGAGTTAAGCGATGCAAGAACTACTGCCGAGAGAATGCCGATGATCGCGATCACGACGAGGAGTTCGATGAGGGTGAAACCGCGAGCGGTGAGTGTGCGAGTGTTTATTTTCATATGCTGAGTATATCATCCGAGTCTAAAGATGAAGAAAACAAAAGGTGCAAGTAGTGGAAAACTTTCTGTAAAAGACAAAAGACCCTGAAGGGCCTTTTGTCTTTCTACAAGCTAGAGTTTTGAGCTAGCAAGCGTAGTTCGAACCGAGAGCTGTTGCTGTTGTGGTCGAGTTACCAGTACTGTCTACGCAGAAGTATTGTGACGTACTAGTCACGAGCGGCGATGAAATTGCGAATGCGGTTCCGTCTGACTTAACATTACATACCACGTTAGAGGTACCGTTTTGCTGATCAGTTGCCTGGATAGCTGCTTTGACATTTGGATCAGCAAGGAGCGTACCAGACGTAAAGCTTGTGCAGTTCGACTGGACTCCGGCTCCGCTGCCATAGCTGTTGCTGTTGCTGTCATAGTAGAGCGCTGCCTGAGTGAGCACTGTACCGAGGTTCGACTTGATCGATGCATCGCTACCCTTTTGGCGAGCAGTGTTGAGAGATGCCAACACGACTGCCGAGAGAATGCCGATGATCGCGATCACGACGAGGAGTTCGATGAGGGTGAAACCGCGAACGTGACCCTTTTGGTTGCGAGATGATGCTGAGATCATAAATTGTAAATAAGGATAAAATTTTGCGGTTACGACTGATAATCCGCTTACTCTTAAGTGTACGCGAGTTGAAACGAAACAAATATGAATCTCGTGTGGATAAGTAAATTAAGAATTTTTTAATTATCCGATCGAACCAGCGAGATTGTAGATAGGAATGAGCACCGATGCGAGCAGCGTACCGACACCAAGACCAAGCACGACGATCATCATCGGCTCGATGAGTCCGACCATCGTATCGATCGCTGTCGTCACTTCACGACGATAGAATTTCGCGAGCGTATTGAGAATGTTACCGAGTTCTCCCGACTCTTCGCCCACGCGCATCATGGCGATCATGATTCCTGGAATCTCTTCATGCTTTGCAAGCGATTCAGACATACTCGATCCTCCTTGCACATCATCGCTCACCGCTTTCATGATTTGCTCATACACGCTATTCCCTACCACTGCTCCCGTGATGTCGATCATCTCGACTGGCGATACGCCTGAAGAGAGCATCGTTGAGAAGTTGTCAGCAATACGAGAAAGATACAGCTTGTTATACAGATCGCCCATATATGGAATATCAAGTTTGACACCATCGAAGAAGAGCCGACCTGATAGTGTTTGTAACATGCGATACACGACACCGCCCAATATGACGAGAAGGATGAGAATATAGACACCGTAATGAACGAGGAAGTTTGAAAGGGCGATAACGATTGCGGTATAGAGCGGGATCTTCTGACCCGAATCCACGAGAATCTTCGTGACGTTCGGAATCACGAGCGTGAGCATGAGTGCCATAACCACAAAGAACACGACGATGACGAACGCCGGATAGATGAGCGCGTTCTGTGTCTTGCTAACGACTTCGTATGTTCGATCGAGATAATCAGCAAGATAACCGAACGTTTCGGAAAGCTTTCCGGATTCTTCGCCGGCATGCACCATGTTCACATAGAACGGACTGAACGCTTTCGGATGCCGAGAGAATGCTTTCGACATCGGCGCACCTCCTTGAATATCGTCTGCTACTTCCGTAAGGATCTGGCCAAGGTATTTATTATCGACTTCAGAAGCAAGCAAGCGGAATACGCGGAGTGCTGACACTTGCGCTTCGAAGAGCGTTGCGATCTGACGCGAAAGGATCACCACTTCCTTGTTGTTCACGCGATTCAAGAAGCTCAGCTCGATATCAAGCACTGATTTCTTCGTCTCAGGATTTATGGACGTGATGATAAGACTGCGTCGCTGAAGCGTAGATACGGCTACCTCCATCGAGAGAGCTTCGACAGTTCCTGTTCGTTCGTGTCCGTCCTTATCGAGTGCGTGGTAAGAAAAAAGCATACGTCTTCAATCTTTATAGATAACGCTCGAAGGTCTTCGTATCGAGTGCATACTGATATGCATGTTCGATAGTAACTTCTCCTTTGCGGACCAACTCTGCGAGCGAACGATCCATATCGATCATTCCTTCCTGTGAACTCGTCTGAATAACCGTAGAGACTTCATGCGTGCGTCCCTCGCGGATAAGGTTCGCAACGGCGTTGTTGTTTATGAGCAATTCATATGCAGGCACCAACCCGCCTGAGATGCGAGGCACGAGACGCTGCGAGAAGATGCCGATGAGCGATCCTGCCAGCTGCACGCGGACTTGTCCTTGCTGCGTGGATGGGAACATATCGATGATACGGTTGATAGTCTGTGCTGCGTTGTTGGTGTGGAGCGTCGAGAGCACCAAGTGACCGGTCTCTGCTGCAGTCACGGCTGCGGAGATCGTTTCTTGATCGCGCATCTCGCCCACCATGATCACATTCACGTCCTCGCGGAACGCAGCATTGAGTGCAGCCGCGAAATCCGGTGCATCCACATGCACTTCGCGCTGATGGATGAGCGATTTCTTCTGGTCAAAAAGATACTCGACCGGATCTTCGATCGTCACGATGTGTTCGCCGCGCGTCTCATTGATGCGATCGATGATAGCAGCAAGCGTGGTGGACTTTCCCTGCCCCACCGGACCCACTACGAGGAAGAATCCTTGGCGGCGCTGCGAGAACACTTCAAGTACTGGTGGAAGATTCAAGCTCGCGAATGTCTGCACTTCATGCGGGATGAGACGCATCGCCATCGCGACGGTTCCCTGGCTTACATACCCGTTCACGCGGAAACGCGCTTGGTCCGTGTATTGTATGGAAAAGTCTACTGATTGATTCTTCTCGAAATTATCAAGACGACTCGGTGGAAGCATGCTCGTGAGCATGTCTTCGAGCTCTTTCGCAGTTAGTGCTGGCTGCTGCAGAAGCGGCACCAACGCGCCTGATACGCGAATGATCGGCGGCATCCCTGCCGAAAGATGCAAGTCTGATCCTCCTTCCTTAATTACGATCTCGAGCAATTCGCCGATTCGGCTGGATGCAGTGGTCATACTTTTTGAGCTTCGATAATCTTGATAGTTTCTGCGAACACTTCGGACGGAATTGCAGATGCTTTGATGATATATCCATCAGCGCCCAACTCTTTTGCACGCTCGATATCCGTATCTTGGCCTTGGTTAGAGAGCACGATGACTTTCATTCCTGCCGCAAGATTCTCTTTCCGTATCGTTTCAAGGACCTGGAATCCGTCCATGGCTGGCATCACCACATCACAAAGAAGCGCATTTGGCGCAGGATTATCACGCAGCGCCTGGAGTACAGAAGCGCCATTGTTGAACGTTGTCACCTCATGCCCGGCCGCTCGGAATTTCACCGCGTACATGTCGAGCAAGAAGTGATCATCGTCAGTAAGATAAATGCGGTACGTTGCCATGGAAATTAGGTTGTTCCTTCTGTGCTTGCTGCAGGTTCAGGGTCATCGACTACTAAGTCACCGCCGAGCGTGTTCACTTCCTGGAATGGAATGTCTCCGGTCAGTGCCTTAATGATAGCATCCTCACGCATAGTAAACATGCCCTTTTCCCGTGCTGCTGCATAAACCTTTTCCTCGACCGGATTCGTGAGCACGACATGCTCCAAGTCCTTATCCATCTTCAAGATCTCGAATACAGCGAGACGTCCGCGCGTACCGTTCGGACATTCTGCCGTTGAGGTTGCTTCATAGAGGTTCTCGAATGGCGGAATCTTACCCCGGAATTCAGCGGGAAGATCTGCAAAGCTTTCATTCAAGAGGCCGCGGATACTGTCTGTCACCGGGAATGGCTTCCCCGCCCCCGGACAGAGCTTGCGCACGAGACGCTGCCCGATCACGGCGATCAACGTCGGCGCGATGAGATATGGATCCACGCCCATGTCCACGAGACGCGGGATCGCGCCGGCAGCCGTGTTGGTGTGAATGGTCGAGAACACCAAGTGACCAGTAAGTGCCGCCTGGATAGCGAGGCCTGCGGTCTCGCTATCGCGGATCTCTCCCACCATGATCACGTCCGGGTCCTGACGCAAGATCGAACGCAAACCTGATGCGAACGTATAGCCGATTTCGGGATGCACTTGCGATTGAGAAACTCCCGGCACCTCATACTCGATCGGGTCTTCTACGGACACGACGTTCTGGGATTCGCGATCCAGTTCTGAAAGCATCGAGAACAGTGTGGTGGATTTACCGGAACCGGTCGGACCTGAGATAAGTACGATTCCATATGGCGATTGGATGACCTGTCGCAATGTTGCGAGATCATCCGGCTTAAGACCGATCGTCTCAAGCGATGACACGGATTTCGCACTATCGAGAATACGCATCACGATCTTCTCGCCGAACTGAGTCGGGAATGTCGACACGCGGAAGTCGATGCGGCGGCCTTCGACCGTCGCTGAGAAGCGACCGTCCTGCGGCTTGCGCTTCTCGTCGAGACGGAGCTGCGAAAGGATCTTGATACGGGCCACGAGCGCCGGATGTACTTTCGCCGGCAATTCGAGTGACGTATGCAATTCGCCATCCATACGAAAACGCACCTTCACTTTTTGAGGAGTCGCTTCGATGTGAATGTCGGATGCGCCTCCTTCCACCGCGTATCGCAGGATGGTTGCGACGATCTTCGTGACGGGCGCATCTGCTTTGATGGTCGTCTCTTGCACTGGCTCCCCCGGTTTCCCTGGTGCTTTGGCGCCTTTATCATCTACCGATATATCACCAAGCTGTGAAAGCGCTTCAGTGACTTCACCAGTAAGGCTGCTGTACTCCGCAATCACGTTCGAAAGATCTTCTGGCGTGATCAGGAAGAGTTTATACGGCATTCCCACTCGAGTGGAGATGAACTGGAGCGCATCAAGCGCTTCGATGTTGTCCGGATCGACAATACCAATCTCAAGAGCGCCATCCTTCTGACCGATCGGAACGAACTGATAATGCTGTGCCGATTCTTGCGGCACATATTCGAGCACTTTTTTCTCGACCGGTTCCTGAGCAGGTAACGTGCGTGACGGTATGCCGTAATGCTCGCTTTTTGCTTCGAGTATAGCAGCGGCAGTTATGCCGTGACGCTGGACTACCACATAGGGAGTAACTTTGGCCGTACGCGCCTCTTCGGTATATGCAGCAACCTCCTCTGGCTTGATTAAACCTTTCGAACTAAGGAGCGCAAGAAGATCCATACCTATATGGTGCCATACTTATTGGCTGCCAAGCGCAGCGAAGGGATCATGGCGGCCCTGCGGTTCAGTAAGAACGGATGTATGGATATCCGAAAGCGCCTGAAAACGCGGATCACTGAATATGGTCGTATCAAATGTGATCAAGCTCAGTTCACTCGATAAGCTTACAAACTGCTGTTCCGTATCGCTGGCTCCTCCCATTTCGGAAATTGAGACGCTCTCTCCGCCATTCTTATTGCCTGTATAGAGAACATACCCTACCCCGATGAGGACAAAGAGGGCGAGCGCAGCGACGATGATTTTAGTTCGTGAATCCATAGGAATGCAATTAGTGGAGCCAATAAAGACGGAATGTGATGCCGTACGTATAGCCAGATCCGCTCGACGAGATGGTCATATTCGTTACATCCAGAAGGCGCAAGCTTTGTTCAGTCTGGCGGAGGAAGTTACGGAAGTTGTTATAACTACCTGTTACATTCACGGTCACATCGAGAGAATCAGTAAGGTTAGTTGAAGATACGGCAGAAGTGAGGCCCTGCCCACCAGAACTGTTTCCGGCGCTACTATCAGACCTGCTGATCGAAAATCCAGAAAGAGAGACTCCCGAGCGGGATGCCAGATTACTGAGGTCGAGTATGAGCTGCACATTGTCGACATCATCAGGCAAGAATGTTGCGAGACGTGTAAGATTCTGTGCCGGGATCTGGTTCTCCTGAGCGATCAGGTTATTTTCACGAGAGGTGTAATCCTTAGCTGCACCCAAGGCCTTGTCATAGCTACTGATCTTCTTCTGCATGCCGAGGACATCTTGGGTATACGTCGGATTAACATACAGGAAGAATATTCCGATGGAGATGAGGATGAGCAAGAATGGAAGCAGTCGAGTGATCATAGGGAAGGCTTGGTTGAAGTTGATGCAGGAGGAGCAGTCGTGACAGACGGCAATACAGAATGAGAAACGGTAGTAGTCGCTGGAGCCTGTGCCTGCACTGAAGTCTGCACCGCTCCTGGTCCGGTCGCTGGCTCTACTATCAGTGATGGGTCGATGGTCGCTGTGAGCGCAAATGAAACAGTATTATCAGTCGCGTTCGGCGTGATATTTGAAAAAATTGCGCTCTTTATCTTCTTTTGGTTAGCGAACACGCGCGATTGCGCAGCAAGCGCGTTAAATGTTCGTGCTTGTCCGGACATACTGAGCGCAGCGGAGCGGTCTGCAGCGACCTGAATGCTGAGAGTTGAAAAGCGCACATTCGAAAGCGTGATTTCTTCAAGCGTATCGAGGAATTGCGAAAGCTCTACGTGCTGATTTATCAATGTCTGCGCCACGATGAGACGGCTCTTAAGGCGGAGAAATTGCTCGACCTGATCATTATCTATCTTACTCTTCTCTCCGTTAAGCGTTGCCTCTTTAGCGTTCGCGACTCCTATAAGATATTTTGAATAGAGGAACACGCCGGCGGCACTCGCAAGCGTAAGCGCAAGCAAGATAAGAGCGATCAGCAAGAGTATGTTATTGCTGCTGGACTGGCGCCGCACGGGACCAGTTTGTTTCGGCACGAATGAAGTTGGGATTGAGGGAGAAAGAGCCACGTTGTAAGTATAGCCTTTTTATCGCGCGGCAATCCGCTTTATTCACAGGTTAACCGAGTTCCTCCAGCTTTCGGAGTGCAAGACCGACTGCGACTGCAAACTCGGGACCGATTTCTTGCAACACCGGACGCATGAAAGCCGGCGCTTGCGTCTTGCCGAATGGATCTGCGAGCTTCACGTCTACAGAGAAGAAGGTCTTCGCGTAGTCGATGAGCTTTTTCGTGACGCCGCCCCCACCAGTTAGGACGATGCTTGAGATCTTCTTATCATTCGCTGTTTCGTATTGAGAGAACACTCGCTTCGTATCTTCAAAAATATGTGAGAACACGAGCTCGATCGCTTTCTGATCATATTGTCGATCGCCATTCTCGAATCCGAATTGCTTCTTAAGCGCTTCGGCCTTACCGACTCCCAAGTTCGATGCGCTCGCGATAGTACGGGTCACATCTTGGCCGCCTTGCGGGATATTGTGCGAAAGCGCGACGACGCCGCGCTCGACGACATACACTTTCGTCGCCGAGGCGCCGATATCAATTACCATCACTGGCTGAACAGGCTCATCCACGACGGATCGAAGGGTGCTGAATATCTCGATCTCATAGAAATCCGCTTCGACCGCTGCGCCTGCCATGACTTGCTGGAGCAGTTGGAGCTGATCGTTCTGCACGGCCACGATAAGCACCTTCACTTTAGGAGATGGTGCGGCTTTCTCATCGGCGGTTGGGTCCGGCATGATGAACCAATCGAGCTGTACTTCGGTCACGGGGACCGGAATATATTTGCGTGCTTCGAGATCCACCATCGTCTTTTGATCTTCTTCCGTCTTTGCACGCGGCAGTTCCACCAGAGTGAGGAGGGAGTGTGAAAATGGAATAGAAACGCCTGCGACGTTCGTCGTAACATTCGCTTCACGCATAAGATCCCGAAGATTCTCAGCGATCTTATCTGCAGGGAGATTCGTTGCTTGCCCTACTTCGCTTCCCGCTGACGGACCGAGTGCGATCTCGCCATAGGTCTCGAGGACTACTGCGCCTTTTTCGCGGCGCAATTGCACGACCTTGAGAGAAGAAGAGCCGAGGTCG
>JARIGM010000004.1 GCA_029288865.1 Candidatus Kaiserbacteria bacterium | reverse complement strand
GCTGACGGACCGAGTGCGATCTCGCCATAGGTCTCGAGGACTACTGCGCCTTTTTCGCGGCGCAATTGCACGACCTTGAGAGAAGAAGAGCCGAGGTCGAGTCCAACCACACTCTTGACCTTCTTAGGCCCGAGAAATTTTGATAAAAAACTCATATCGAAATTGTATCATGCATGCTGCATGAATATATTCTCATCTTTGCTGGATATTCTCTTTCCACCGCGCGAATCGCAGCTACTCGTGCGCCATGCGAAGGAACATGATCTGCTCGCCTTCTATCGCCCGCAAACCCTTTTCATGCGTCAGATGATCGTCACGTCGCTTCTGCCCTATCGAACGTCGCTCGTGCGTGCGTGCGTGATGGAAGCGAAATTCTATGGAAACGCGAAAGCACAACGAATGCTCGGAATGGTGCTTGCTCAGCATCTTGAGCATATCGCCGCCTCCGCACGAGCTGTGCGATGCACGCCGATTCTCGTGCCCGTCCCGCTCGGGCCTAAACGCAAGCAAGAACGTGGCTATAATCAGGTCGAAGCGATAGCAAAGCAGACGGTCGGTGCCGTGCCGATCGCAGCGAACGTGCTTATGCGCACACGGGACACCCTCGCTCAAAGCACGTTGGACGGCCAAAAACGCCGAGAAAACATGCGTGGCGTCTTCATGGTCGCGGCTCCGGTCGACCCTACATACCTATATATAGTAGTGGACGACGTCCTCACGACCGGTTCTACCCTTTCGGCTGCCGCCCGCACCCTATCTAGCAGCACACCAGGGCCTATTTGCGTGCTCGCTCTCGCCCACTAATCGGATTAGAAAAGGCTCGAGAATTATGATACATTCCTATGTATTGGAGACGTGGCTGAGTGGTCGAAAGTACCTCACTGCTAACGAGGCGAGCCTTAACGGGCTCCGTGGGTTCGAATCCCACCGTCTCCGCCATTTGAGTGAGTAGTTTCATGAAAGGTTCAGGTTTACCTGGTAGTATGGATGCATATCAGTTAGCATCCATCCATGATCGACCACATTTCATTGCATGTTACCGATTTCGAGAAATCTAAGAAATTCTATAGCGAGACCCTCGCGCCACTCGGCTATACGATGACCGGCGAATTCCCTGAGTGGCAAGTTGCAGGATTTGGCATTGAGGGCAAGGCTGACCTTTGGATCCAAGCAGACGGTGCCGGCAAATCACAGCACATCGCGTATGTCGCCTCGAGCGCAGCAGCCGTGCAGCAGTGCTATGACGCCGGCCTCGCAGCCGGCGGTACCGATAACGGCGCGCCTGGTTTCCGCAAAGAATATTCTCCTGGATACTTTGCAGCATATGTTCATGACCCAGACGGCAACAACATTGAATTCGTCTTCCACGATCCTGCCGGCACTCCCGCGGAATAATCTCATGGACCATATCTTTTCTGCGAAGAATCGCCCACTCATAAGCAACCGCTTAAAGACGCGAAGCGCACTATTCCTCTTGATAGCGATTGTAATGCTCGGAATCATGGCATACGACGTGATTCGAGGAGACGCTGCATGGTGGATGGCACTAGCAGGAATTGCGGTCGGACTCGTGATTGGATTCATCTTCGGCAGACTTGCTCGCGTGCGCTGGCACGAGACGGAAGAAAAGATCGTAATGCAAAATGACGCGATGAGCGTCGTACTGATCGTCGTCTACATCGGTCTCGCAATGCTGCGCAACGTGTTACTTCATGATATCTTGAGCGGCGCTGCACTGCTTGCAGTGACGTTCGCGCTTGCATCGGGAATCTTATTCGGACGCTTCCTCGGCATGCATATTTCGATCATGCGCGTGCTGCACGAAGGTCGAAGTCAACATGACTGATTCGCACGAAGCAATCGGACCAGTGCCTCAAGTATCTGCAGGTGGCATCGTGATCGGCGATGCTGGTACGATCGCGCTTGTACGAAATCGCGGCGGGAATGGTGCATGGCTGTTTCCCAAAGGACATCTTGAGCAAGGAGAAACGGACGAAGCCGCAGCACGTCGCGAGATCGAAGAAGAAACCGGACTCGTGAATCTGGAACTGCTTGATGATCTCGGTACGTATGAGCGCTTCGGCATCAAGCCCGAAGGCGGATACGATCTCTCCCGGCCGAAACGCATTCATATGTTTCTTTTCGCAGCAGAGCCGCACGCGAGCCTTGCACCATCTATGGAAATCGAAGAAGCGCGATGGCTTCCCTACCGAGACCTCGGTACGCACATCGGCGACGAAAAAGATCGTGCATGGTATGCATCAGTCTTTGATCGCGTGCGCGAAGCGATCCAACGAGACTAATCAAAAGATAAAAGCCATCGCAAGCGATGGCTTTTAGTTTACGACGTACATTTCTGCACGTTCCGACTTATTCCTTAGCTGGCAAATGAGCCGAGCCGATACCCTCCTCCGCGAACCGTTTGGATGACCTCCCACGCATTGAGACCGGCATTCTGTAGTTTTTGGCGAATTCTATACAAGCTCGCATGAAGAACTCCAGGGCCGGACAAGTATTCTCGGTACTCTGACTGGATGCCTCTCATCAGGTCTTCTTGCGAAAGAACTTTGCCAGGCTGGTCGGCGAATACCTTAAACAGTTTTCGCTCGCTAGCAGTGAGGCGGATAATTTTGCCATTCAGCCTGACCTCGGGAGAATCGAGACTGAACTCAACCGAGATGCCGATACGCTCATGCTCTCTCAGAGAAGTCGCTACTCGTTTCCTGCGCAATATTGCTAGTAACGAAGCAGCCAGTTCCCGCGGATTAACGGGCGAGCAAAGGAAATAATCTCCTCCTTGTTCTAAGAATTTTGCTCTATGCTCAGAGCGCATATATTCTACTTTTTCTCCAGAAATACCGATGACCGGTGTGTTGAATCCATCGTCTCGAAACGATTTGATCCAGACCGCCGCAAGAGAGAAGTTTGCAAAGCAAATCACGAGCGCGTCATATTGGTGATCGGGAATCCTTGGCAATTGATCTTCATGCCCAGGTACGAGCTTGAAGTCATGAGCGGTCAGGTATTCTACCATTCGCTCATCTAGTCCTTGGTAAAAGATTTTCACGGAAGCCTCCGAAGGTGATGGCTATGGATGTTAATTGGTGCTAACCCGAAAATATAATAACACAAATATACGTTATATACAAGTCTTAGCGAACGGATTTTGCAATTGCAGAGACGACGCGCTTATCGAGAATATCCGGAAGGATTTTTTCTGCGGTGGGATTCGAGATGAGCGCAGCGAGCGCTTTCGCAGCGCGAAGCTTGGTATCGTCCGTAATGCGACGAATGCCCTTATCGAGTGCGCCCCGGAAGATACCTGGAAATACCAGTGCGTTATTCACTTGATTCGGAAAATCAGAACGCCCTGTCGCAATGACTGCGGCTCCTGCTTTGCGTGCAATGCCCGGCATGATTTCTGGGATCGGATTCGCAAGCGCGAAGATAATAGGATCCTTTGCCATTACCTTTATATGATCTTCGCTCAGAAGGCCAGCGCTCGAAACACCCACGAATACGTCGGCATAGATAAGCGCATTCATGAGATCGCCTGATACCATGCGAGGATTCGTGATCTCGGCAAGCTGCTGCTTCACAGGATTCAGATCAGTCCGGCTTGGTTCGATTATGCCAACGCGATCAACAGCGATAATGTCATCGATACCTGCAGCGCGGAGAAGTTTCGTAATGGCGACTCCGGCAGCGCCTGCACCCGAAATCACCACCTTCAACTTTTTAAAATTCTTCTTCGTGACTTTTGCCGCATTGATGAGCCCAGCGAGCGTCACGATCGCCGTGCCATGCTGATCATCATGCATCACGGGAATATCAAGCGCTTCGATGAGTCGCTGTTCTATCTCAAAACAATTCGGCGCTGAAAAATCCTCGAGATTAATCCCGCCCCACGCCGGCGCGATCGCCATGATCGTGTTCACGATCTCATTGATGCGCTCCTGTGGATCTATCGCAGTGATATTCAGTACGATCGGCCATGCGTCGATGTCTGCTTTCTCCTTAAAGATAAGCGCCTTCCCTTCCATCACCGGGAGCGCACCATATGGACCGATGTTCCCGAGACCGAGCACAGCAGTTCCATCGGAGATGACAGCGACGCTATTACGCTTCACCGAATACGTGCGTGCCTCTTCAGGATGCTCTGCCAAGTACGTCGACATCGTGCCCACACCCGGCGTGTAGTACAATGCGAAGTCCGCCTTCGTCTTCATCTTCACGCGGCTCTTCGTCTCGATGCGCGCACCGGTCTTCTTGAATGCAGCGAGGATCTGCTTCTCGTGTTTCTTTGATTCAGCCATATATAGGATTAGTTCGCGTGACGGATCGTGACGATCGCATCTCCGTTCAAGGAGTTAAGCGTGATCTTATAATTCAGATAGACGGTGGACTGGCCCGGCCACAGCTCGGTCACCATAGTCTTATACGTGGGGTTCGCACAAAATGTTTCAGCGCAGCCGCTGTAGTCTATGAGGAATTTCCCGCCTGTCTGAGTAAGCGGGCTCGTGGACGCAAGTCCCGATGAAGCTGCGAACCGTTCGCGTTGCAGGAAGGTCACGCGCAACCTGCCTTCGTTCTGATCGAGATGGGTCGAGATCGGCATACGCACGGGAATACCCATGTAGAACTGACTGTTCTGCGCATCAAACTGATCGCCGGTGGCTGCAAACGCCGCAAGCGGGCTCACTACGACCAGGCTGATAATGACGAAGGATTTGTATAGAGACGACATGAGCCTATTCTAACGCGACCCAGCAAAAGAGCCATCTGTGGACGCAAGGGTTCACAAGAGCTTGACAATATCATATATTATGTGCTATACAGACTCTGCCTTTCAAGCGGGGCCCATTGGGGGCCATATTCATAAGGAGATAGGCATGCACATTCACAATACCAAATCCGCGCGCTTGCTCGGACTCGCCATCATCGCCACGGCGGCCGCCCTCGCGGGCACCACCTTCGTCGGCGCCATACCGGCTTCGGCTGCGCCCCAGATCACTTCGCAGAACCCCTGCGGCTCTGCGAATGAGAACGACCACGACGCGAAGTGCAGCGTGATCATTCTCTCCGACGGGTCCCAGGTCGAAATCCCTACCCTCAAGCGCGGCGGCATGCTGGGCGGTCTCGCCGCCGGGGCAATGTTCCACTGCGATCCGAAATGTGTCGTCATCACGGCACAGGTCGCTCCCACCAGGGGCGCCCTCGACAGTCTCGGCCTTGCTGCCGCTGTCGATGGTCTCGCGACAGTGAACGCCGCTCACGTCATGGCCAAAGGCGAGGAAATCGCCGCGGCCAATCTGCGTCCGTCCACTTCTACGTATGCGAACACAACCAATGTGTCGACATCGGCCAGCTCGACGGGCGGCTTGGCTTCCGCCAATGCGAACCCGACCAGTAACAATCTGGCCGTGAACAGCAACGACATCAAGAATGTCGCCAAGAACGATCCGCTGACCATCAACACAGCCAACGGCGGCAGCGCCCAAGGCGGTGTCGCCAACGCGACCGGCGGTCTCGGTTTCGGAGGTCAGGGTGGCAATGGCGGGACAGGTATCGGCAATGGCGGCCAAGGTGGTACCGGCATCGGTGGCAATGGCGGCAGCGCCACGAACATCAACTCGCCGTCGCAGTCGCAAAGCACGACGAACATCAACTCGCCGTCGCAGAACACCTCGACCAGCACGACGAATATCAATTCGCCCAGTGCGAGCGCCAGCGCGTTCTGACCACTGCTCTGCCAAACAAACTCAACAACCGCGTCTCTCACGAGACGCGGTTTTTTCTTTTCTATATAATGGTACGAGTGAATCCCTCGACCCCGATCAGCACAGTATTTACGCGCCTCAAGGCAGATCAAAAGATTGCGCTTGCGAAACTCGGCATCCGCACGGTTCGCGATCTGTTGTACCACTTCCCTGCCCGCTATGAGAACGCCGGCCCAACCGGCACCATCTCAGGCGCGCAGCCCGGAACGGACGTGACACTCTACGGAACGATCCAAAAACCAGAAACCCGTAAGGCCTGGAAGAGTCGTCGGCCGATCGCAGAGGCGTGGCTTGAAGACGCGTCCGGACGCATCAAGCTCATGTGGTTCAACCAACCATACATTGCGAAGACACTCGCGGACGGCATGCACGTGCGCGTGACCGGCCGCATGACCGGCACTGCTGGCAAGACTTACTTAGCGAATCCTGAAGTCGAGCGTTCGAATATTTCTGCGGAAGACGTGCACGACACGCTCTTCACTGATGCGAAGACATTTGCCGAACAAACGCTCTATGCGATCTATCCGGAGAGCAAAGGAGTATCGTCGCTCTGGTTCATTCATGCGATGAAGCGCGTTTTCGAACTGCATGTGCACGAACTGATTGAGGACCCGATTCCTGAAGACATTCTGAAAAAATATAATCTGCCGACGCTCTCGACCGCGCTCGTCTGGATCCATGCACCGAAGACAAAGTCTGATGCAGATGCTGCACGCAAACGATTCGCATTCGAAGAAGTATTCGTGCTCCAAGTGGTGCTTGCAGAATCACGCCGAGAGACAGCCCGCGAGCGAGCGCTTCCCGTGACCGTTGATCGAACAGCACTCAAGGATTTCGTTGCGTCGTTCCCCTTCCCACCGACCGAAGCGCAAACGAAGGCCATCGCTGACGTGCTCGATGATTTCGAGAAACCGCATCCGATGCGCCGTTTGCTCGAGGGAGATGTGGGAAGCGGAAAGACCGCAGTTGCTGCTGCAACCGCATACCTCGTTGCAACATCGCGCCCACCGAAACAAGCGAAGCTCGGCAAGCAAGTGAATACGCGCGACGATCAGGGCAACATAACAACCATCCTCCGCGAAGGCGGTACGCTCCAAGTCGCGTATATGTGCCCAACTGAAATTCTCGCAAAGCAGCACTTCGCAACATTCGTTTCATACTTCAAAGACCACCCGATTCAAATCGGGCTCATCACTGGCAGCGAGTGCCGCAAGTTCCCTTCGAAGATCAATCGCGAACTCTCAACAAAAATTTCACGCGCTCAATTCCAGAAGTGGGTCGCGAATGGCGAGATTCCGATCGTAATCGGCACGCATGCACTCATCCAGAAGTCCCTCCAATTCAAGACGCTGGCATATGCCATCATCGATGAACAGCACCGTTTCGGAAAAGTTGCGCGCCACTCGCTCGCGCAAAAGAACGGCCTGTATCCGCATCTTCTTTCCATGACTGCGACACCGATCCCCCGCACGCTTGCGCTCACTATCTACGGAGACCTTGATCTCTCGATCCTCGATCAGATGCCCGTCGGTCGTAAGCCGATCATCACCGAAGTGCTCGGCCCTGAGAAACGTGAGCTTGCGTATGCACGCGTGAGCGAAGAGATGGCAAAAGGCCGTCAAGCATACGTGATCTGTCCGCGCATCGACGAACCGGACCCAACAAAAGAAATGGCCGTGCAAGCTAAGTCCGTAAAAGCAGAAGCCGAGCGACTTCGGCTCGAGGTCTTCCCCGATGCAGAGATCGATATCCTGCACAGCAAGATGACGCCGACCGAAAAAGATGACGCTATGACTCGCTTCGAAAAGGGCGAGACGGATATTCTCGTTGCAACGTCGGTAGTGGAAGTCGGCGTGAATGTCCCGAACGCAACCGTCATCCTGATCGAAGGAGCGGAACGCTTTGGCCTTGCGCAACTGCACCAGCTGCGCGGTCGCGTCATCCGCTCGAATCATCAGGCATATTGCTTCGTCCTTCCCGAAAAAGAAAACGGTAATACGAAAGAGCGACTCAAAGCACTCAAGACCGCCAAGAATGGTTTCGAGCTCGCCGAATACGATCTTGCCCTTCGCGGTGCCGGCGAATTCTATGGTGCAAAACAATGGGGCATTTCCGATATCACTATGGAAGCAATCAAGAACTTAAAGCTCGTCGAGGCGGCTCGCACCGAATCCACCAAGCTCATCGAGAAAGATCCAACTCTCGAGAATCACCCCGTCCTCCGCGAGCTCCTTGCAAGCAAATCCGAAAAGATCCACATCGAATAGCAGTGATTGATCCCTCGCGTGCATTTGCGTCGAGTTTTGCTAGTATCAAACCGGAGTGTCCTGACAGTCAGGACCACACATGAGGGCTAAAAGATGAGACTCCGAGGTATTGAATTTGGGCCGTGTCTGGATTCGTCTGGACTCCGCGGCTTTGGGGACGGCTATTGGTTCCATAAGCTGCCTATACTGGGTAAAGCATGGTACGACTTCAGGGGTTCTACGTTCGTGGCAAAAAGCACGACGCTACACCCGACCAAAGGAAATATGGCTTTGACGGCTTATTCGTCACCCAAGCACCTGTTTCCCGACTGTATCTGGGTTGATCTGGGACGGAATATGGCACTGAACGCCGTCGGATTATCCGGACCAGGAGCATCCACTGCATTTGCGGAGATCTTTGAGCGGCAACACTACTCCGGAACCGGACCATTCATGATATCTGTTGTGCCGGAAGGTACCGATAAAGAGACTCGCGTTGAGTCTTCCAAAAAACTTATGCTTCTGTTGAAGCCATATACTCAATGGAAGCTAAACTGGGGATTACAGATTAATATTTCTTGCCCCAACAGTAACGTTGATCCTACTGTCCTTACATCCGAGGCGTTGGAATATCTCGAAATCGCAGCAGAACTCGGCGTGCCCTTAATTATAAAAGTAAATCTGCTCGTTCCTTGGAATGTGCTCGAGACGATAATGTCTCACCAAGCATGTAACGCGCTTTGCCTCACTAACACGATTCCTTTCGGGCAAATGCCTGACCGGATTCCCTGGAGAAAGTGGTTCCCGAAAGGATCGCCTCTCGCTCGATATGGCGGAGGCGGATTATCCGGTGCGCCATTATTACCCCTGCTTCATGAACAAGTGAAGAAGATACGGTCGTCGGGATATGAAACACCTTTAATCGTGGGTGGAGGAATTACTTCCAAACGTGACGTCGACTATCTTATGACCGCAGGACTTCGGCCGGGCATTGATTCCATGGCCCTCGCATCCATCGCAATGCTGCGACCACGGAATATCCGTTCGACAATCAAGCAAATTCACCTGAGGCTTGGATAAATACTATAGGAAGCAAGCGGGCGATCCTTCGGAT
>JARIGM010000003.1 GCA_029288865.1 Candidatus Kaiserbacteria bacterium | reverse complement strand
GAACGACTCGGCAACAAATTCGATGCAGCAGTCGAAGCGCTTCGTGAATATGCGTGGCCGCTCTTTGCGGGAACGCTCACGACGGTTGCCGTGTTCGTGCCGCTCTTCTTCCTCTCGGGCATCGTCGGGAAATTCATCGCGAGCATTCCGTTCACGATCATCTTCGTGTTGCTCGCGTCTATCTTCGTTGCGCTCGGCCTCGTGCCGCTTCTTGCGATGTTCCTCGTGAAGGAGTCAACGCACAGCGCGATGGAAGATTCTCAGGAACGCATCATGCATAAGATCAAGGCATGGTATGAGAAATTCTTGCGTTCGGTACTCGGCAACAAGAAGTGGGAGAATCGGTTCCTGATCGCGATGGGCGTGGGCTTTATCCTTGCGCTCTGCATCCCCGGCTTCGGTCTCGTGCACAGCATCTTCTTCCCGCCCGCAGATTCCGATACGCTCTACGTGCAAGTGGAGAAGCCGCAGGGCACGGCACTCGGCGCAACGGATCTCTCAGTGCGTGAAGTGGAAGAGATTCTCTATTCAGATACGCGCATCGAATCATTCGTGACGGACGTGGGCGAGGGAAGCGCATTTACCGGCAGCAGTGCGTCCGGCGGCCAGATCGCGAACATCACCATTACGCTCAAGAAGAATCGCAACAAGACGAGCGATCAGATAACGGAGGATCTTCGCAAGGAGCTCGCTCCAGTGACAAGCGCAACGGTCACCGTCTCTGCACCTGATAATGGCCCATCAAGCGGCCAGCCGATCTCGATCACGTTCTCCGGCAACGACACCACCGCGCTCACGGAGACCGACGATAAAGCAGCGCAAGTGCTTGCAGGCATCGCGCACGTCACGAACGTCACGACGAGTACCCGTAACGACAGCTCGGAATTCGTGGTCTCGCTTGATACGGCAAAGGCGACATCTGCAGGAGTCTCTCCGCTCGCTGTCGCAAGTACGCTTCGCACGGCGCTGTATGGTACCAAAGCAACATCGCTCCGCTCAGGCAGCAATGACATCGACATCTATGTGAAGGTCGATCTCAATTCTGCATACACCGATCCATCAGAAACGAACCACGCAAGCATCGATGCAGTTCGTTCGCTCACCATCTCAGGCACGCATGGACCAGTGCCGCTCTCTGCTATCGCGACGATTTCATACGCCCCAGCACAGACCGTGATCACGCACGAAGACGGCAAACGTACGGCAACCCTTGGCGCGGATGTAGCGAAAGGCGGCAATGCGCAAGTCATCACATCGCAGTTCCAGAAGGCGATGACAAAGATCACCTTGCCGGACGGCGTGAGCATGAAGATCGGTGGTGAGACGGAAGACGTAACGAAGACCTTCACTGAGATGATCTTTGCGCTCATGGCAGGCGCTGCGCTGATGCTCGGCATCCTCATGCTCGAGTTCAACTCGTTCCGTCAGTCCTTTTATCTCTTGCTCATCATCCCGCTCTCGCTCATCGGCGTGTTCATGGGCTTGGTCATCACGAACTCATCCCTCTCATTGCCATCAATGCTCGGTGTGATCGCACTCGCGGGTGTCATCATCAATCATGCCATTATCCTCATGGACTCGATCGCACGTATTGGTAAGGAACATCCAGGTCATACGCTCAATGACGTGGTGGTGGAAGCCGCGTCGATCCGTCTGCGTCCGATCTTGCTCACGACGATCACGACTGTCGTTGGTATGATCCCGCTCTCACTCGCATCGGCAGAATGGGGACCGCTCGCATTCGCGATCATGTTCGGTCTCGCGTTCTCGCTCATGCTCACGCTCTTGCTCATCCCGATCCTATACACGCGCTGGCCAGGGAAGCGCGTCCGCGCTGAGTTCGCTGCTCGGCAGAAATAGGGTAGCGATACGCGCTACTCGAGCAACAAGAAAGCCGCCTCGAGGCGGCTTTCTTGTTGAACCATTGTTAGAACTTTCGTATGAACTCTTACTGATATGACACGCGACGTTCGGTGTAGGTCTCTTCGTCTGTGTTCGGATTCATCGCGTTGACGATCGCACTGATTCCCATCGCGATGAGGGCGAGCACTGCGAGGCCGAGGAGTACCCAGAGCGCCATCATGAACGGCTGCGAGGCGAGGATAGTGGTTGGTGTCGCAGTATTAGCGGTCGCTGCATTTGCTGCGGCTGGCTGTACCGCTGCTGCTTGCGCGGTATTCGTATCCGCCGCTGGAGTAACTGCGGTCGAACCGGTCGTGTCTACCGTCGCGCTCGTCGGCGTGCTTGCGCTCACGCCGCTGGTATTAGCTGTTGATTGTGATACGGTCGAACTTTGAGCTGTGTTGCCTGAAGTGCCGGTCGTTAATGCTCCTGATCGCGCTTCCGCAACCAGGCGGGCTCCCGCATTCGTCGCGAGACCTTGGTGGTACGTATAGCCGGTCTGATATCCGGTTACGTCTGCGGCAGCGATGGTAGCGAATAACGAGCTGCCCGCAACCAGGGTACCGAGTGTACCTGCTGCAAGGCCGGCACGGAGGATAGTTGATGCTTTCATAGATGTATGCCGATTAGAAGCTGATAATCAAATGCGGTGCCTTTTTGCAGGCCTTCGCAGTATGCGCTTCAGGTGGTGAAAACTGTGTGAACGCCTCATTTTGGGCGAGTCCATACGGCACCGGTTGAATAAGTGGCTTTCACAGGGTAATGTATGGGTATTGTCGGGGTAGCTCAGCTGGTTAGAGCGTAGCACTCATAACGCTAAGGTCGTGGGATCGTGCCCCACCCTCGACACCCATTTTGCTGAGGCTTGCGAATAGCCTCAAAAACGGCTAAAGTAGGCAAATAGCGCCTCGGCGCTTAGTGTATTTGCACACCAATGCAGTTGTAGCTCAACTGGTTAGAGCACCCGCCTGTCACGCGGGAGGTTGCGGGTTCAAGTCCCGTCAACTGCGCATCGTACAAAACCGCCCAACGGGGCGGTTTTGTGGTTCGGTCTACGAGACGTTTGAACTGATATACTTTTCTCATGGAAAATTCTCCTGCCAAATTAGCCAATATCACTGTCGAAGGAAGAGAATTTGTATATATTAAAAATCGACTAATTGGCGGTAAAGTTTTTGTGAATGAGGATAAAACTCTGTATATGCGCACGGCAAGCGTTGCAGAAATAGCGGGGGAAGTAAATATTACAGAGGAGCTATATCGTCGTGGCTTTCCCGTACCGAAGGTTGTGAGTAATGGAAAGCTGGATAACGGAGACGCATACTATATTGAGGAGGCGATAGGGGATGAGGTTCTCGGGGATCTTTTTAGAAAAGAAACATCTGAGACGGAGCATGTTAGTGATAAGTCATTTGAAATGCTTCTAGATGTAATTAAGAAGTACTGCCTGGCCCAATTTAATCCAGATAATTACGTCCCTCACAATAAGGAAGAATTAGCTAATATGTGCGCACTAGCGAATGTTTTAAGAAACAATCCTCCTTCGAAAGAAATGGAACGTGCATTTTTTGAAGCCTATGAGAAAGCGGCTCAGAGAACACTTGAAATTCCATGGGTATATATCCAATCTGATCTTAATGTTTTTAATATCCTCCCGAAGGGCGTTATTGATTTCGAGCTAGTCGGAATTGGTCCCGTTGGTTACGATGTCTTCACGTGTATATATTTTGGAAAGATGTGGCCGAAAAAAGATGTCGCTTATAGATTTACTGACGAACAAGCACAACGATATGTAGATGAAGTTGACGCAGTTGCACAAACATACGGATTACCCCCTGTAAGCTCCTTCGCTGACGATTTTCTGGTACTTAAAAATATCTGGGGTTCAGGAAAAGATAAACAATCCGAAGAAGCCCCCGAAAGCAATCCTGAGTTCTGGCGCTGGCGAGTGAAAGTACGTGATTGGTGCATCCAACAATATTTAAAGAATGAGAAAATAGATACCAACTTATTTGAAGAAATAGGCTCAGCTTTTTAGTATCGGAATATAGATTGCCGTATCGTTCTCTAATTCAAAAGCAGTTCTAACATCATCCACTAGGGCGCGCATATAAAATATCCTAAGTCAAAGATTTACCGCATGGTATTCTAAAGCAATGTCAGAAAAGAAACTCGCTGTTTTCGATATAGACGGCACTATTGCGGTTCATGGGGCGATTCCCGACAGTATCATTGCTGGTCTGGAGACCCTTCAAGCGAAGGGGTATCTCACTACTGTTTCAACAGGTCGCAGTTATGTGCGAGCACAGGAAGCTCTTGGTGACAACTTCGATAAGGTCGTTTCCTCGAATTCTCTTATTATTGTCGAACACGGGTCGAAAATCGTCGATAGGGAAGGTCACGTGGTTTATGCGGATTACCTTAAATCAAACGAGCTCGACCACATAGTCGACTTCTCTCGAGTCAACAAGGATATGATTCGTCTCATTTGGTTCGGTTCTCCCGATCCAATGGGGCGCATTCAGGTTTGGTGCAAGTACCCTGAAGATATAGAGAAGGAGATTGCTAAGCGCGGCCACTACGCGGAGATATTCCACTGTTCGTTTGAAGAATTGCGAACTCGACTTGATGCCTTTCCTATCAGTAACGTTTCGGCAAAATTGGAAGCATTCGTTTCTGTCGAGAACCTCAAGCTGCGCTTTACACGAAGCGAGATAGATATTTTCTTTCAAGACAGCATGATGGAGTACCTGCGCAATATCGCTGATAAATCAGCAGCGGTGCTGTATCTAGAGAAACACCACAATATAGCTGTAGAAAACATGCTTATCGCAGGCAATGCTATAAATGACGTCGATATGCTGAACCTGGGCGCAGGAAAGCGCATCTTAGTTGGCGTAGGTCCTAATACCGAGGTCGTGATGGGATATTTGATTCGACCTGAAGAGGTTATCCGTGTCGAATCACCAGAAGATCTTGGTAATTATCTTCAACGATTAGAAGCCTGAATACGTAATTGCTCCAGTTGCTGGTCTGTAACTTTGGTTCCAATAGTGTTCACGAGCTCGCGCATCGCATAAAACCGCCCAACTGGGCGGTTTTATGTTTCGGTCTACGGGACGGTTGGAACGACTGATATACTTTGCCCATGCAGCTGACTGATTTCCAGAAGGTGGTCGCGATGAATGCGCTGTCGGGAATTGGCATGGGCTTAGTCGGGATATTCCTGCCTATCTATCTCCTTACGCTCGGATACTCGCTTTCGACGGTCATCTTCTGGCTCCTCATTCAACACAGCTCGCTTCTGGCGGCAGCATTCCTCGTGGCCTTTGTATCGAATCGCATCGGGCTCGTTCGTTGCTGGCATATTCGAGTTGTCTTTGTGGGTCTTCTGTTTGTGGGCTTGCTCATGCTCCCGCACCATCCTGCTCTGCTGTACTTATTGGCTGTTATCGAAGGTCTCGATGCGGCGTTCTTCTGGATTCCATACAACATATTTACTGTCCGAAAGACGACAGACGGAACAATGGGTTCATCGCTTGCATTCATGTCGAACGTAAGTACGGCGGCTGGCATCCTAGTGCCAGGTGTTGCAGCGCTCCTCATCGTATATGTCGGGTATTACGCTCTGTTTGCTGTCGCATTTGTCTTTATTGTTTTCTCGATCTTCCCGGTCATCTCGCTTCGTACTGAGAAAACCGATTTTCGTTTCTCATGGCGTGCAATGCGCGAAACTGTGAGCGCGAACCGGCAATTCATTCTTCCGGAAATTATAGATAATTTCGGAGAAGACGCACAAATCGTGTGGTCGCTTTATATATTCGTGGCCGGCCTTACGATCCTCAATATAGGTGCACTCGGCGTTGTCTCGAGTATCATTGGCATGATTGGTACCTATCTGGTGGGGAAGACGATCGATCGCGGAAGCAAGAAGAAATTGTTCAGAATCGCAGCAGTTGGCACGACTCTCCTTTGGGTGTTTTCCTATGTGGTTGCCGTTGAGATACCGACGCCGATATTCTTGTATGCAGCGACCATCTTACGTGGTTTCGCGCTTGGTACGTTCGTGAGTGTGTACAGTTCCATGATTTTTAATCGCGCCCGTCCGTCTGATGCGCAGTTCTTGGTATTAAGAGAAGTTCCGACGATTCTTGGACGTGTCATTCTTTTCATCGTTGCTATCGGATTCGCAACGTTCGGACATTTTGATCTCGTGTTCCTAGTGGTTGCCGGGGTATCCGTCTACTTTTGGTTCAATAATGTCGACAGACTGCTCGAGCCTGCTTCTCATGCAAACCGTCAATCGTTTAACGATAATTGAATCCTAGTTCCAACAGTGTCCACAAGCCTGCGCATCATACAAAATCGCCCATTTGGGCGGTTTTGTATTTCTATAAGGCGAAACTGCTATACTTTTCCTATGGAATTTATCCCAAAGAACGCATTCGAACAGGCCCTTGTCAGCGCAAAAAGCGGAGCGATTTCTATCGAAGATTTCGTAAAAGTACTTATGGCATCAGATGTGGCTATCCCGAGCAAGACAGAAGTCAGGCCAGATAGTTCTGGATTCCAACCTCTCATGCTTGAAAAAGCCGGCAAGTTTCTAGTCGAGTGCTTTACCGATATGGAAAGAATAGGAGACATCGGTAAGATCGCTCCATACTGCTTGGTCATGAAAGGGGAGGAATTTCTGAAATGGTTACCGAATGAATACGGGATACTCATTAATCCAGGTCACTCCGTTGGGGCTGAGATTTCCGCGGCAGGTCTCGCGCAGATCATTAGTAAGTTTTAGCATTGCTATAATCTTAAATATGGATGCACAACGGAAAAACCTCTTGCTTGAACAGCTTCAGCAGATCGAGACAGAATTGCAATCAATCAATTTCTGGAGCCCAGAGCCTTCTCCAGTAGACCCGAAGGAATGCACAGAAGCTTTTTGCGCTGACAAGATGCGGTTTCACCAATGGCTACAATATATTTTCTTGCCGAGCGCTCGAAATTCTGTAGAGACGGATACTCTTCCGTCTTCAAGCATGGTTGGCGTGAAAGCCATGCGCGAGTATGATTATATGTCAGTCGTTGAGAAGGCCCTCCCACTTGTTTCGTTGCTCAGTCAATTCGATGCCCTCGTTTCCAGCCAGCCTGAATCTCAAGGAACAGACTACTCGCTTTCGTTTACTGAATTCCAGAATGCATTAAAAAATACTTCGCCCGATGCCTCCATTCCGATGCTGCTCAAGGAATGGTTCCATATAACTATCGAGAGAACAGCCGAAGGAGTAACCAAGGGATTTGCAGAAGATCATACCGAAGTGGATTTGCATGATATTCATTCCCAGATCCAAGCTAATCCTGAAATGCAATCCATCCTTTATCAAAGGGCGATGAATATACTGCGCTAGTCGAGTTGACTTAATAGAGCGGAGTCACTGTTACCGATGTGCTGGTGTTCACGCTGGTGCCGCTGTCATCAGTCACCGTAAACGTCGGGGCGTAGGTGCCGGAGTGTCCGTATGAGTGTGTAAACGATCCGTTCGTGTTTATTGTGGTTGGCTGAGGAGTCATGATGTCTGCACCACTTGCTGTGTATTGCTCATCACCCCACACTACTGAGTAATGCAGGTTAGCTGAACCGCTATTTGCAAGAACGTGTACGGTCCAGGTTCCTTGCTGTCCGAGGGCAAGCGTCAGGGGAGCATCGAGGCCGCTGATCGAAAGAGTCTGCTGACTACCTGTTCCTACGTGGATCACTACTGTGCCAAGTGGCATGGTCGCAATCATGCAGTGAGGCTCGCTCCACATACAGCCGATATAGCGTTCGAGTGTGGCTGTGTAGATGCCAGTTGAAGCGTACGTGTGCGTCGAATGCACTCGCGGACAACCTGCAGGATTGTTAATAGTACCCATGCATACATTGACCGCATCCAACGCGCCGCTATTTGAGCCGTCACCATACGCAATGATGTATTGATTGCCACCAGTCAGGCCGGATCCAGAGAAATCTACCGAAAGAGGTGCGGAGCCCGAAGTAGGAGTCGCGGAAAGGGTAGTGTCCGTAGAGGAAGTCACGGGACCACAATGCTGCTGTATTGAAGCGCGGGTAAGGGGACCTACATAGCCCGTTGCAGGAACGCCGTGAGCTGCTTGGAAAGCAATGACTGCTTTAAGGGTCAGACGTCCAAAGTGACCGGTTCCGACATTTGCTGAGTCAAAATACCCCTGAGTCACCAGGTACTGTTGGAGAGAGGTGACCTGGCCTTGGGTGGTGGAATCGTCTGCACCGTATCGCATATTTACTGCTGGTGAGAAGCACGCCGGGCTTGATCCTACAACGCTCGTTTGAGCAGAGGCGACCGAAACACCGGAAAAAACCATAATAATAGCGAGCAGGGCACCGGGAAGTATTTGATAAGGTTTCATTACTACAGTATGACGTGTGATCGAGCCAATTCTTACCGACCTCTCCATATTAATCTATGAAATACTCGGTGTCGGAACTGATATAATTTAGATATGGAAAATCCAATCACCGAACCTCAGCCGCTCGCACCGGTTTTCTCTCCTGACCAGATTCGTACGGAGACCAGCAATTTCTTCAGAAAGGTATATGCATGGATGGCATGCGGCCTTCTTATTTCTGCTGCTACTGCATACTGGGTAGCTTCGACTCCGTCATTGCTTGAACTTATTCTTGGCAATCGGTTGGTATTCTACGGACTCTTGATCGGTGAATTAGTGCTCGTGTTTACACTCGTCGCGATGATCAAGAAGATTCCTGCCTCGTTGGCAATAGTACTGTTTGTTCTTTACTGCGTTGTAACGGGGCTGACATTATCGGTCATATTTCTCGTATTTCAACTTAGCTCGATCGTTAGCATATTCTGGATCACTGCAGGTATGTTTGCTTCGATGAGCCTCTTCGGCTTTCTCACGAAAAGAGATCTCACTTCGCTAGGACATGTGCTCATCATGGGGTTGTTCGGAATAATCATCGCGATGGTCGCGAATTTCTTCCTGCATAGCGCTCAGCTCGATTATATTCTGTCAGCGATAGGCGTCGTGGTATTCACCGGACTTACTGCGTACGATACCCAAAAGATAAAGAATACTAACGTCATCGGGAACGAAGGAACAGAGGAGGATACGAAAGAGGCAATTATCGGCGCCCTTACGCTCTATCTGGATTTCGTGAACCTCTTCCTCGACCTGTTAAGGCTTTTCGGCAGGAGACGCTAGAAAACCGTTGAACCTAAAAGGATAAGGTTATTGCGATATCTGCGTACTCAGGTGTGCGGAGATCGCGGTAAACAACTCATGAACGAACGGAATATAGAGATAGGCGAGCCATGAGCAGAGCACGACGAAGGCAGCCCATATGATCGAAGAGATGGTATGCCAGAACATGTTCGGACCTGAATAATAGGCGGCAACCGATGGCATCTGTGCGGCATAGGTTTGGTACTTCACCCAACGCAGAGGAAATGAAAGCATCCGCCACGCAGCGAACACTACTATGAGAGCGAGCCAGAGCGGGATTCCTAATGGAAGCGCGAGACCTAAGAGAGAATGATGACTGATAAGAGATACGATCGCCGCGAGAAAGGCGAGCGTAAGTATGACCCGCAGAAGATTAATGAATGGGAACATGTAATATCCGCCTGTCGGATGCCCAGCGTGAGGAGTTGGCATGCCATATTTCATCGATCGTTTCCACTGCTTCCATTCGCGCTTGCTGCGGAATTGGGAATAGTCCTGCTGGGCCTGCTGGATGAACTCGCTTGCAACGAATGGTCGTGCAGTACCCGTATGCGCTTCAGCGACCGTGCGAGCTTGCGGCATGAAGACGGCAGCGAGGAAATATGCGAATAGTGCTCCTCCCGAAGTCAGGATCGCAAGAATAATAAAGACGAGGCGAACGAGTGTCACATCAACGTCAAGATAGGCGGCAATACCAGTACAGACACCTAGCAAGAAGGAGCCTTCATGTATGCGAAGCAGACGACGCGGTTTAGACGAAGTCTTTTCGTGCGTTGAGTCTTCCTTAGAAGATTCAGAGGAATCTCCTTCGACAGGACCCATAGCTGTAAGGACCGCATCAACTTCACTTGCGGTGACGACGTTCTTGGATGCAGAAAGAAATGCTTGGAACTTTTCCGCGACCGCCTGCTCGAAGTCATGCATGATCTCATCCTTGTCCGGATTGCCCTCGAGTTTCGCAGAGGCCTGCTTCAGGTATGTAGAAAGTGCCTCGAAGCCATCTTCTTCAACTTGGTAGGCAGTTCCGTTCAGGTTTATGGTAGTGACTTTTTTCATAGGCGATAATTATGAGCCGAGTGAGGCGATCGTAGTATTAATTTGTTCCCAATGTTTCTTGATTTCTTCTAATTGCTTCCGTCCGCGTGCCGTGAGGCGGTAATACTTGCGGGGCGGTCCTTCGGTTGATTCCTGCCAGACATACTCAACCGCTCCTTCGCGCCTGATCTTGCTTAGCAAAGGGTAGAGCGTACCTTCTTGGGTGCGGAATTCAGTCGGCTCCAAGGCGGCTATGATATTCGCTGCATAGACATCTTCTTTTGAGATGACGGTCAAGACGACGAACTCAAGTAGTCCGCGGCGGATGGCATTCAATTTGTCCTCGGTTCCCATAGAGTAATACTATTCCCAGTACCTTGTCCTGTCAAGGTACTGGGAATAGTATTACCTGGTATGTTTAAGGGATTCGATGTTTTGGTGCGGTTATAAGTTATACTTGATTTCTTATATGATTGTCACTAAAAACCTGCGTGCGGACGTGCTCGGCGAACCTCTCTTTGAGAAGGTGAATCTTGTTATCCGTTCCGGCGAACGCATCGCGCTGGTCGGTGCGAATGATGCCGACGTCACGCTCTTTATGCGTACTCTCGCAGGGGATAGTGAAATGGACGAAGGAACAATAACTGCTGAAGGCGAACGTATCGTATACATATCGCCGGAGATCGTGAATGCCGGCTTTGATGCGCTCGCTCAAACGCTCCATTCGCGTACCACCTTCTTGGTCTTGAACTGCGGCACGGCGATTCTTGAACCAAGCGTTATAGAGAGCGTTACGCGTTTTATTCGAGGGTTCCAAGGTGGGATCTTACTCGCCGCCGCAGATTCTGTTCTGATGCAAACTGCGAAGATCACTCGGGTATTCGAATTGCAGACTCCTCTGAAAACGATCACTTCATATACAGGAAGCTACGATACGTATCTCATCGAAAAGGAAAAGAACGATGCTCGAGCAAATGAGACATACAAGAGACAGCAACGGGAAAAGCAGCGACTTGAAGAATGGCTCGAAGTGAAACGAAAGGAAGCATCGCTCGATCGTCGCTCTCCTGAAAAGGGTGCGACTATACGCGCGAAGGTGAAGTATCTCAAGCGTGAAATCCTTGATAAAGAAATCCCTAAGCCAGCTAGCTTGAGTGATGTGAAAGAGGAATGAGCAAGTTAGTTCTCAAATCAATTTTGTATAGACGACAATCCGATGGTCATACGTCTTTCCCGCAGGAACCCATGTCCCACCGCATGTGATGAGATTCAATCGCGCCGTGTCGGTTGCATCGTCAAAGATGGTTGCGGTCGGCGCATCTTTGTAGGGGTACGTTTCAATATCGACAACAACAAAATGTTTCTCTGAACCGTCATTCGGAATTACTGTCACGATATCTCCAATCTTAATGTCGGCTAAATGCTTGAAGACGCCGTCGAGCGCGAGACCATTATCGACATGACCGTCTATGACAGCGCTTCCAGACGCACCCGGCACCGGACCGTATTTATACCACCCGACATCGGTGAAGTTGTTTGGTGTACCCATCGCGTTCTCGCGCGTGATACCGACATCTTGAACTTTTGCATTTATATGGAGTGTCGGAATGAGGAGACGTGCAGGTTGGCTGGAGGTTGCGGATTGAATGGCGACAGAGGAAGGAACGGAGACTTCGCTCGTTGGCGCAAACCAAAGCGCTGACGTTGCGATCCATACGAACGCGATGAAGGCACACG
>JARIGM010000033.1 GCA_029288865.1 Candidatus Kaiserbacteria bacterium | reverse complement strand
TCGCTGCACCGTCCGCACGCTCACCCCAAGCGCCGCCGCCGCTGGCCCTACCTGCCCGCGACAGACGCCCCATGCTCCACGCACGCGCCGCTCCCACGCCGGCCTGTTGTCGAGCCTCAGCGCCCCGAGAACACGCCCGCGCGCGCCTTCCTTCCTGACCTCTGACTCTCGCATGCCTCGGCGTCGTGCGTGGGGTGTGCCATGACGCCGCGCCCCCTCGAGCTCGGGCGGAAAAGGGGGCTAGTCGGCGGGCGGGCGGCGGATACCCCTCCTCACATACGGCCTACATCGCCACACCTTTTGATAGGGTGAATAGGGTGAATAGGGTCGCGTTCCCATACCCCCGCGCGCGAACTTGCTGCGATGCGTTACCCGGAAGGGCCGGAGACTGACCCTATTCACCCTACTGACCCTATCCTCAGGCGTTCCGGGCGACCCGCCAGCGCGCGCTGACGTTGGTTCCCTCGGCCCGGACGCTCACGAGCTTTCGGCCGTCGAAGGGGCGATCCTTGATGCGGCGAAGGGCCTCGCCGAGCTGACGCGAGCCGGGGGTGATGCCGGGGCGCGCGGCGGTGAGGTGCTCGATGGCTTCGCGGAGGGCGTCGTGCGACGTGTCGGGCGGCTCGTCGTGGCGGCCGTCGGGGTAGAGCAGCGCGAGCGCCCCCTTGACCGTCACCCCGGCCGGCGTGTCGCGCGTGAGTCGCTCCCATCCGAGAACGATCGCGCGCTCGGCGATGCGGTCAGGATCCTCGTCGGCGGCGAGCCCGCGACGCGCGCCCATCGGGTCGACCGCTCCGCACCAGACGAGGGCGTGAGGGATGAGGCGCGACCAGGACTCGAAGCCGCCCCACTTCGAGCAGCCCATGTCCGGCGAGCCCGCGGCGGCGTACGCGCGGAGGATAGTGAGCGCGTCGCGTACGAGCTCGGCGCGACGCTCGCGCGCGTAGCCGCGTAGGTCCGGGTGGGCGAAGTCGCTTCGCTGCTCGGGATTGTCGTGCGGCGACTCGAGGCGCGGCGAGAGCA
>JARIGM010000032.1 GCA_029288865.1 Candidatus Kaiserbacteria bacterium | reverse complement strand
CGCCAGAGGCGCGGCTTTCCTTCATATGCACGTGGAGAACTACGGATTGTAAGGAGTCGTTGGATAGCTTGGAGCAGCGTTGTTGAGGTTGAATGTGTTTGTAGCGACATTCACGAGGCCCCAGATAGAAAGCATCACGAGGAAGCCTACAACGCCCCAGATGATGAGTGAGCGACCTTCTGCAGCCTTCTCCTCATTACCCTTTCCGATAATAAGGGTCTGGAATACGCCCCAGATGAATACGATGAACGCTGCTGCGAATACGAACGGTACGGCGATATGGTTAATGAACCAGATCATCCATGTGACGAGCGACTGGACGTTAGTAATAGCCTGCTGCGCGGACGCAACGAGCGGGAAACTGAATGCTAATGCTGCTGCGGTGTACGATGCTAATTTTTTCTTCATATAGTCAGAATAGTCTTTATTAGGAACGCGTCAATGGCATTATAAGGCTACTGGGGAAAACATTATATCTGCTGGGTTTTCGTATCTTTGAACGGATCCACGACCGTCGTGTTATTATCTTGGTTCACAAAAGGATTAGATGTGCTCTGATTCGAATTATTCCCACTATTACTTGTGTTGCTAGTCGCTGAACCGCTTGGGTTAAACGTAGGGACATCCGGCTGCGCGTGAGTATCGATAGGCAAAGAATGTACAGCAAGGTTCACAATACCCCAAACACCGATCATGATGACGAAGCCGATGATGCTGGAAACGAGAAACTGCCGTCCCTGACTCGTCGCCTCTTCGCTTCCTTTCCCCACAATGAAGAATCGGAAGGACATCCATAAGAAATAAGCGAATGCCAGCGCAAATATGAGCGGCACGATATAAAGGTTGATAATCGTAAGGATGAAATCCTTGTAGCTTCCGATAGTTCGAAGCGCGGCGTCCGAGTTCGTTGGGTTCATAGATATATTATACACCTACTGATGAGGCACTTACGCCACCCACGCCTGTTAACAGGCCCAGCAATAGGCTGACGATGCCCCAGATTCCAAAGAGCACAACAAAGCCGATAATGCCGTACAAGGCCATCTGTTTACCATTCTCTCGTGCCTCCTCACTTCCCTGGCCCATGAAGTAGTACCTTCCGATACCTGCCATGAAAAACAAGAACGCGAGCGCATACATGACTGGGATGATATCCGTATTTACGATTCTTACGATCACCTCCACTATTTGTGCAAACGAACGGCCGGGAGTTGCATCAGGATTCAATCCGGATAATACATTGCCGCTGTCAGCCAAGAGTATTCGTGCGGTGTGAATCATAGTGCATTTACGGTTGCCGCAATCGCACTTGCTATGACTTGCGCACCGAGCAAAATGAGGCCGCCGATAATGGTCCACATAAGCGACGTACGTGCAGTGGAAATCTTCTCTTCATTACCGCGAGCAATCACGAATTGGAAACCGACGTAGATGAGCATGAATGTCAGTAGTATGGTGCCAATTTTGACTACAAATTCAAGAAGCTTTTGTATGAGTTCTGCAATGGATGAGACCTGCAGAGGATTCATAAGCCCGGCTCCCGGTTGCATCTCACCGGCACCTGGTTGCATTTCTCCGGCTCCAGGAATCATCACCCCAGCTCCAGTCTGATTAGTGCCAGCTCCTTGCGCATAAACTATTGGGAAAACGCTGAATATTCCAATAAAAAATATGAGGGTGGCAAAAATAAATTTCATATTATTGCGTATACGCAGCATCGATCGCTTGCGCAGCAGTCGAGAGCGCTGTAGATGGCGAGTAACGGCCGCTGGTCACATTCGTAATCATAGCCGAGAAAACTTGGTCTACAGCGGGCGGCAATGGGGATAGCCAACCACGCGAGATGAGTGCGAGCGGATAGTACACGGGACTATATACGTCTGACGGCGCTGATACGAGCAAAGATTGCTGCGCAGGGGCCATCGAAAGATTCTGTGCACCAACCGGCTCGAAGCTCTTATCAGACAGCGCAAGCGCTGCGGCGAATGCACCATTCGGATTTCCCGATGCTTTCGGAATTGCAAACGCATACGCGAGACCATAATCCTTTGGAGCCTTTCCGGTCTGTGGCTGTGGGATCGCTGCTATATCAAAGTCCAGGTTCGGATTTCCTTTTTGTATTGTAGGGATTTCAGATGCATAGCCTACATAGAACGCGAGCGTTCCGCCGAGGAATGCCTGCTGGTCGCTTGTAAAGCTTGAATTCCACGAATAGACCGTGCGAGACGGGTCTGAGAACTGCGTATAGAACGCAAGTGCAGACTGTGCCGGCGTACTGCCATTTGTGGACTGGCTGTCATTATCCGCGAGAGTCGAGCGTTGACCGCCATTAGTTGGTTGTGTGATTGAAGATCCCGATTGCAAGAAAAGCAATGAAAGAATACCGCGTGCGTCTGTCACGTTCGAGTACGTGCCAAACGGTATCGTGCTTTGGGAAAAATTCTGACCATCGATCGGTTTAGAAAGAGTCGGAGCAAGGCCGACAATCGCTTCCCATGAAAGCGGATTCTCTCGAGTCGATGGGACCGTGAATCCAGCCGAGTTCACAATGGTCTTGTTATAGAAGAGCACGAGCGGATCAAGCACGTACGGAATACCATAGGTGCCATTGTCATTCGCATACAATGAGAATTCAGGAACATACGTTGAGTCGACAAATGATCGTTTCGGAACTGCATTCGAAAATGGTATGAGATTCAATTTGCTCTCCTCGCCTGCAAGCTGCTCTTGCGAGAGAAGGATCAGATCCGGACCGCGGCCCGAAGCAATGGCATTTGCAAGGTCCACGTCGAACGAATCTGCGGGCTGCTGCACATACGAGACTTTTCCGTATGCCTTGTTTGTAAGATTTATCTGCTGGAGCTCGGCTTGCACTGCAGCACGCGAGACTGTGCCCCATATCACCACGGTTCCCACTTGTTTGCCGTTATTCGAGCCGTTGTAGTTCGCGAAAAGGAACAAGCCGACAAAGCCCATGAGTATGAAAACGACCATGAGTATGAGCTGGAACGGACGGATTGCAAGAAGTGATTTCATAGTTATGGTGCAGTGAATACGATGGCGTAATGGTGCGCGCCCGCGCGGAAGTCTTTGGCCTTATAAAATCCTCCCGTAATAAAGAGCTCTTCTGCGACATGCTCAGACACGACGTGATGCGGTGACGGACCCATGCCTCCATACGCGCCTGCCCAATCTACGACGAGCAGCTTCCCTCCTGATTTGAGAATTCGCTTCACCTCCCGCACGAAGTCTTCTTTGTGCTCTACCTGGAACAGTACGTTCGATACAATGACAGCATCCACGGACTGATCCCGAAGCTTCGTGCCGCCCACTTTTTCTGCATTGCCCCAGATCGTCTCGATATTGCGCTTGTGCATGCGCTCTGCGCTATCTTTCAGATGCTTGAGGAGATCTTCCTGCACGTCGATCGCATACACTCGACCTGAATTCCCCACCACAGCTGCTGCTGCGATAGAGAAATGACCAGTCCCAGCGCCGATATCAGCAACCTTCATGCCGTCGCGGAGACCCATCTGCAATACATTCGATTTTGGATCGCTAAAGTTCATGCGCTAATACATTAAAAATACCATGAAAAAATCTTTTGAAATCAAGCTGCGGTGTAAAACTAGATTTTTATTTCATAACTGCTTGAAAAAGATTTTATCTCGCAAAATTTATCATTGACGGACGCCGGCAGTCTGGGACATTTGCAGACTTGGTATCCTGCAAAGGAGGGTTCGATTCCCTCTGCCGGCTCCAGCTTGACTTCGATTTTTGTTTGAAATAAAATATAAGCACAGGATACCAAGTCCGCGAGTGTTCATCGAACTCTCCAATCAAAAAACACCGCCGTACGGCGGTGTTTTTTGATTAAACTTCTTTTGAGTTTTAGAGCGCCACCATCGATGCGATACTATCGCCTTCGCGCATCTTCATGATGCGCACGCCTTGCGTTGCGCGAGAGAGCGACGGAATGTCCTTCGCAGCAACACGAATGACCTGGCCCTTCTTGGAGATCACGACGATCTCCTCTTCATTCGCTTCGTCACCAACAAGCACCTTCGCGCCGATGATCTCACCGGTCTTCGAGGTTACTTCGGCAGTCTTGATGCCTGATCCGCCGCGACCCTGCACTTTGTATTCACTCATCGAAGTCTGCTTGCCGTATCCCTTGTCCATAATGACGAGCAATGAGGCCTTCTTTGCAGCCGCCGATACGATTTCAGACGAGACGACGCGATCATCCTTTCGGACGGTCATGCCGCGGACGCCGGCAGCCGTGCGACCCATCGGGCGAACATCTGCTTCGTCGAAGCGGATTGATTGCCCTTTGGCAGTCACGATCGAGACGCTATCTCCTTCAGCTGCAAGATGCCCTGCAACGAGCTTGTCTCCGCCCTTGAGATTGATGGCGATGATGCCAGATCGACGAACGTCGGCGAAGTTCTTTGCCTCAACTTTCTTCACGACACCTTCGGTCGTGACGAAGAATACCGAGAGCGCATCACGCGCAGCTCCCTTTGGCACAGCAAGTACGGAGGCAACTTTCTCATCGCCAGCGAGCGGCAAGAAGTTCATGATGGATTTTCCTTTCGTTGCGCGCTTGCCTTCTGGCACTTCGTACATCTTCATCTGGTATGCCTTGCCGTAGTCGGTGAAGAAG
>JARIGM010000031.1 GCA_029288865.1 Candidatus Kaiserbacteria bacterium | reverse complement strand
GTGGAGGGGGTGGTGGATTCTCTGGCGGTGGCGGTGGCGGTGGCGGCGGTGGCGGCTGGTAACGTGCCGTTTACATCTTCTGGAAAGTGGTATAATTGAGCAAACCTAATACTAACCGCTATGACAATCATTTACATCCTTATTGGCATCGTCGTGCTGGTGATTCTATACATAGTTGCTTCATATAATGGCTTCATTTCGAAGGTCAACCGCACCAAGGAAGCGTGGGCAGATATCGATGTGCAGCTCAAGCGCCGCTACGATCTCATTCCAAACCTCGTGGAGACGGTGAAGGGGTACGCGACCCACGAAAGCTCTGCATTCGAGAATGTGACTAAGGCACGTGCAGCGGCAATGGGCGCAACCACTCCAGCAGATAAGGCTGCAACCGAAAACATGCTCACCGGCGCGCTCAAGAGCGTATTCGCGATCTCCGAGGCGTATCCAGAACTTAAGGCGAATCAGAACTTCCTGAGTCTGCAGGCCGAGCTTTCCGACACGGAAGACAAGATTCAGGCAGCCCGTCGTTTCTACAACGGCAACGTGCGCGATCTCAACATCGCGATCGAGCAGTTCCCGGGCAACGTCATCGCGTCTTCATTCCATATCCAGAAAATGGATCTGTTCGAGCTTGCAGATGCGGACGCCGCAGCACGCGAGCCAGTGAAAGTTTCCTTCTAGCCATGTTTAAAGAAGCCCAAAAAGAACTCGACGATTGGGCACAGGGTCTTGCAGAACCATACTGGCCTGCGCTCTCCCAACTCGCTGCGCTTTCTGAAGAGGTGGGCGAAGTAGCACGGTTGCTGAATCATATATATGGTTCGAAGCCAAAGAAGCCGGAAGAGGCAAAGCAAGAATTAGGTGGCGAGGTTATGGATGTAATCTTTGCTGCAATGTGCATCGCGAACAAGCATGGTATAGACCTGGACGAAGAATTCCAAAAGAAAATGGATAAGTGCAAAGGTCGAGACAAGGATCGATTCCTAAAGAAATAGCTTATGGCGGCAGTGCGTACTCTCTACCAACAACGTTCAAGCAATATGTGGCGCACCGGATGGCTCATGGCGGGCTTCTTGATCGTAGTCATCATGATCGGCTATGCCATCTCCTGGTATTACCAAGACTCGACAATCCTCTACATTGCTGTTGCGTTCGCGGTGGGTATGAACTTCTACAGTTATTGGTTCTCGGATAAGCAGGTGCTTTCCATGACCAATGCGCGGCCTGCAAAGCGCGAAGAATTCTTCGATTTCTATACGGTTACAGAGAACCTTTCTATAGCCGCCGGCATGCCGATGCCGAAGCTGTATGTGATAGAGGATCCGGCGCCAAATGCGTTCTCAACCGGGAGGGACGAAAAGCATGCTGTCGTATGCGCAACGACGGGACTTCTTAGTATGATGACGCGTCCGGAGCTGGAGGGCGTGATCGCACACGAACTCTCCCATATCCAGAATCGCGATATTCTCCTTATGACCGTGGCTGTAGTGCTGGCGGGCTTTGTTGCCATCATCGCAGACATCTTTCTGCGCATGTCGTTTTGGGGTGGTGGCCGAAACCGCGATAACAACGGAGGAGGATGGGGTATCGTATTGCTTGTATTCGGCTTAGTCGCCATCATACTTGCCCCGATCGCTGCACAGCTTATCGAGCTCGCAATCTCACGTCGTCGCGAATATCTAGCTGATGCCTCTGGTGCGCTTCTGACGCGCTATCCAGAAGGTCTTGCGTCTGCATTACAAAAGCTGGGCTCATATGGAGCGCCGATGCGTCGCCCGAGCCATGCAACTGCCCACTTATTTATCGGCGACCCCTTCGGCGCGAAGCCAACTGATTGGATCGACCGCATGTTTTCAACTCATCCTCCCATCGCTGATCGTGTGCGTGCGCTCCTCAGCACTTCGTGATATCCACATCATTAAATTCTTTCAGCTCATTAAGATTAATGCGTGTTAATCTTAATTCTAAGATGCTACGCAGAGGCTTCACGCTCATAGAATTACTTGTCGTGATCGCGATCATCGGGATCTTGTCTTCTGTCGTGCTCACATCACTCAACCAAGCACGCGTCAAAGGGCAGCACGCGCAGACGATCGCTGAGGTACGTCAGCTCGAGGCTGCGATGACGCAGGTTGCAGACGATAATGGCGGCAAGCCAATCTCGACCGGCGGACATCTTGCGTGTCTCGGCGCGACCTCCTGTTGGGGAGGTACGCTCTCCAGCAATGCTGCTTTGGATACGGCGCTCGCGAAGTACATCAAGGTGCCGGCAGCGAATCAGAATAAACCCTCGAGCACGAATGGCTATTTCATTTATCGATCGCCAGGCAGCTATTACGATAATAATACGGGAATCACCTATACAGGAACGGCGAACTCCTATTCGATCGCGTGGGTACCTGCAATGTTTACTCCGCCAAATCAACAGCCAGCCACAGCAGACTGTACAGCTGAAAATGCCACGTGGGGAACATGGGATAATGACACCACGAACGTCCATTGCGCGGTAGTGGGTGGTGCCAATACGGGGTCATGCCGTCAGTGTGGGGTAATGATCGAACAATAGCACCAAGCCTCGAATCAATTTTCGTGCTATAAACATACGCACGGAGGCGTCGCATAGCGGTCTAGTGCGCACGCTTGGAAAGCGTGTGAACCGAAAGGTTCCGAGAGTTCGAATCTCTCCGCCTCCGCCCGGTTTTGTCAAAAACTCAGGAAAACTTTAGAACTTCTCGAGGATAATTTCATCGCTCGCGTCGGATACTGCGTGGATATGAAAAACCACGCACAAACTTCCCTCGCTTGCATTACAATCGTGCTCTTATCCGTTGTACCGTCTTCGGCCGCCGCCTCGTATCATTTCGGAGATTACACAGCCCAGCCTCCGCTCCATATATATGCGACGACAGGAAAAGTCCCGAAAGGTATGACGCCAGAGGAAATCAAAAAACTGTACGGACTGCCAGCCGCGGGCGGTAAAGGAACCATTGCGATCATTGGTGCATACAATGATGCCGCGATAGAACAAGACCTTGCCGATTTCGACGCCCAGTTCCATCTGCCTGCATGCACTATCAAGAATGGCTGCCTCACGCAGCATCTCATGAGCCCGACGGAAGGACAGGCGACCGGCGGCTGGCAGATGGAGACGGCGCTTGATGTGGAATGGGTACATGCGATTGCACCCGGCGCAAAAATCTTGCTTGTCGAAGCGACGACGCCGAGCGGCGCGAACCTGCTTAATGCTATCGATTACATAGCAAAACAGAAAGATATAAAAGCCGTATCGATGAGCTGGGGTGGCGCAGAATTTCCAGAGGAAACGACACTGGACAAGCATTTCACGAGCGTATCGAAGGCGGTATTTGTGGCTTCGTCGGGAGATAGTGGTGCGGGCGTCTCGTGGCCAGCAGCGTCGCCTAAGGTCCTCGCGGTTGGAGGTACGTCGCTGGGGTATGCGTCGAGCACTGCTTCCGTAGAAGTCGCATCGCCCGGAAGCGGTGGCGGCGTGAGCGAATATGAAAAAGCATCAACATATCAAACGAGTTACGGTATTCCAAAGTCTGATGGTATGCGTGGAGTTCCGGATGTTGCATACGACGCTGACCCAGCTTCAGGCTTTCCGATAATCCATGGTGGGGTATGGCACACAGTAGGCGGTACATCTGCCGGAGCGCCGCAGTGGGCAGGAATCGTGGCGCTTGGCACAGGGGTTTCGGCACCTCGGATATATAAGGACGCTATGAGCAAGAGTACCTCGTACTTTCGAGATATTACTGCTGGGCAGAATGGATCTTGCGGTTATTTCTGCACTGCACGCACGAAATATGATTATGTGACGGGGCTCGGGAGTCCCAAAACCAGCTATTTCTGAACAGATTTGCTTTCGTGATAGCATAGATGCATGAAGCGCACGATCGCATTCGCCTTTCTTCTTATTGCAGCGGCTGCTATCGCACTCTTATTTCTTGCTGACACTGCAAAATCTCACACGAAGGAGCAAGAGGCTCCTATATCAATTTCCTCAACGAGTACCGCTGCACTGAATGCCTCTCCGACCACTACCACGCCGATGACGTTCGAAGTGGTGACGACTCAGGCGGCTCAGGAACGAGGTCTTGGAGGCCGCGCCACTATTCCTGATAACTACGCCATGCTCTTCGTCTTTCCTCGGAACGACGTGTACGGATTCTGGATGAAAGATATGCTCACATCGATCGATATGATCTGGCTCGATGATACGGGCACTATCGTAAGTCTGAATAAAGCCGTCCCTGCAGACTCGTATCCGGAAGTGTATTATCCGACCCAACCCATTCGGTACGTATTAGAAACAAAGGCTGGATTCGCGGACGAGAAAGGCTGGTCCGTGGGGGTGAAAGTGCCATTGCCTGCTCCATATTAATCGTGGTATAATCCACGAACCGATCTAGATGATCGCTCTGCATTCCGGAAGGGATGCGAGAGAGGAAAGTCCGAACATCGGCAGCACGGCTTGCTGTGCTGCAGAAGGGTAGCGGGTAACGCCCGTCCGCCGTAAGGCGCGAGGTGCGAGCAGAGACGCTTTCAACGAAAGACGAAAGCATCCTCCTTGGTTTCGACTAGGAAGGATGAGTCGCTCCGGTAACGGAGTGGGTGAAACGGCTAAATCCTTACTTCGATGCAAGGCCGTGCCTGGTTTTCCAGGAGCGCCGCTCGAGGCGCTTGGTAACAAGCGTCCCAGATAGATGATCGTCCACGACAGAATTCGGCTTACGGATCGGTACCTAAATGAAAAATGCCTGCTAACGCAGGCATTTTTCATTTTCCTTATATTTTCATGTGTTTATCCACTCACGGAACTTTGAATGAAAGGCAGTGCGTTATACTAGGAGATATCAGTCTTGATTATTAAGGGCATATACATCGAAGCATGAACTCTATTTCAAAACCACATCAGAACGGTGCTACCTCGTCCCGTACTCTGTCATTCGACAGCGCATCGGTCTTAGCACTCATCGGCACCCTCGCTATCGGAGTCCTCGTCTTTACCTGGTCTCAAAGCTTACCGTTCCTTTATACGAAGATCGCACTGGTTGCTATTGGCGGCTTGATCTCACTCGCACTCTTCATACTCGCTCGTCTTACTAAGGGAAACATTATCGTTCCTCCACTGGCACTTCTCGGTTCGCTCTGGCTCGTGCCGATTGCGTATCTCCTTTCGTCGCTTTTCGCTCCAGAAGGGTTCATGACGGCATTCTTTGGTGCTGAGCTTGAGCCAGATACGCTCGGGTTCATGCTCATCCTTGCGCTCTCTGCAACGCTCGTAGCACTGATGTTCCGTCGTACGCCGCAGTACAAGACTTTCTTCAAGGCCGGAACCGTCGTTATGGGTCTGGTTGTGGTTTCTGAGGTCATCTTCTTCATCTTGAGTCATGTGATGCCGAACACTATCAGCACGACGGCAAACCTCATCGGTTCGTTCAGTGACTTGGGCATGCTCATGGGACTTACCGTTGCGATGCTCTTGATCGCTGGACGTTTCCTTAACATTACGGGCAAAACTCGTATCGCATTGTGGGTGATGGGAGGTCTCAGTTTGCTCGTGCTTGCAGCAGTGAATTCCATCCTTCTGTGGGCATTGGTCGCTCTCGTTGCGCTCGGTCTCTTCATCGAAGCAATATTGCGCCGCCGCACAACGGTAGAAGACGGGGATCTTGAAGGTATCACGACTCTTTCCGAAGAAAATGACATGGAAAATGAGTCTTCGGTGGAAAACCGTCCTTTGGTCGCTCCACTTGTTACGCTCGCTCTCGCGCTCTTCTTCATGATCGGCTCGTCCACTATCGGTAGCGCGCTCTCAACTGGTCTTGGCGTGAACGTGCTCGATGTTCGACCATCATGGGCATCCACCTTCACTGTGGGTAGCCATACGTATGCTTCCTCGCCAATCTTTGGTTCTGGCCCGAACACCTTTGGACAGCAGTGGCTTAAGTTCCGTGACCGCTCGCTTAATCAGACCATTTTCTGGAGCGTAGACTTCAACTCAGGCATCGGTTTGATTCCGACATCATTCGTCACTGAAGGTCTCCTTGGTGCACTTGCATGGATTGCATTCCTCGGCCTCTTCATCGTACTCGGTCTTCGCGCGCTCTTGTTCCGTGCGCCTGCTGATCCTGAAGCTCGTTTTGTCTCGGTCGCCTCATTCGTGGGTGCACTGTACGTATTCGCGCTCATGGTATTTAACTTCCCTGGACCAGTCGTACTTCTTATCGGATTCGCGCTTGCCGGTTTGTTTGTCTCGTCGCTTCGTTACTCAGGCGAACGCCAAGAGTGGGGACTCATCTTTGCACGTAACCCCCGCATTGGTTTCCTCATCGTGTTCGGCCTCACGTTGCTTCTCCTCGGATCGGTTGCTGCTGGATATGTAGTCGTCGAGCGTTATCTCGCTGAAACCGAATATACGCAGGCAGCAGTCGCTCTCTCAAAGAATGACCTCACCTCTGCCGCAAATCACATTAACCACTCGCTTGCATTCGCACCGACTGATCGAACGTACCAGCTCGCTGCTCAGATCGGCCTTACGCAGATGAGCAAGATTGCTGCAGATACCACGCTTACACCAGCACAGGCTCAGCAGCAGTTCCAGTCTGCACTTACGCAAAGCGTCCAAGCTGCAATGACTGCTACAAAGCTCGGCGCTAACAACTACCAGAACTGGGTAACTCTCGGTCAGGTATACTCAAGCGTGGTGCCACTTAACATCACTGGTGCCTATGACAATGCGAAGAGCGCATATCAGCATGCTCAGACATTAAATCCAACGAACCCGACCTTGCTCTACGTTCTCGCACAGCTCGAGATCTCACAGAAGAATAATGACGCTGCAGAAGCAGACCTTAACCAGGCAATTAGCTTGAAAGGGGATTACACGCAAGCTATCTTCTTGCTCGCTCAATTGAAGGCACAGGAAGGCAAGGCTAAGGAGGCGCTCCAGGCTGCAGAAGCTGCTGCGTATTTCTCACCGAACGATCCGTCTATCCTCTTCGAAGTCGGTCTCTTGCGCTCTGCAAACGGTGACGCGAATGGTGCGATTGCAGCACTGAGCCAGGCAGTTCAGCTGAATCCTCAGTATGCGAACGCTCGTTACTTCCTCGGCGTCCTCTACTCGACCACTGGTCAGTTTGATAAGGCGATCGATCAGTTCCAGGCTATCGGCGGCCTCTCTGCAGCGAACGCAGCAGCAGTCGCTCCAGACATCGCGCAGCTCAGGAACAAGGTGAACCCATTCCCGCCATCACGTCTTGGCGCGCTTGGTATCCAGCAGCCAGCGGTATATGACAAGAATGCGAACGCTACCACCTCTCCAAGCGTGACGAAATAAGGGATATGGTGCGCGAGCTATTCACGAAGATAACAGCTCCGGTACGCGGCCTTCATCAGGCCGCGTACTTGCTTGCGGCTCTGACGTTCGTCTCGCAAGCGCTCGCGCTTGTTCGAGACCATACGTTCGCACATATGTTCGGGGCAGGGGAAATACTTGACCTGTACTATGCAGCGTTCAAGGTGCCGGACTTCGTGTTCGCGCTTGTGGGTTCGCTCGTCTCTGCGTATGTTCTGATTCCCCGTATCATCAGTTCGGATCATGAGGAGGCAAAGAAATTGCTCTCACAAGCGACATCCTTCTTTGTTATAGGAAGCGGAATCATCTGTGCGTTTCTTGCAATATTCGCACCGCAGTTCCTCTTTACGCTCTATCCTTCGTTTGCGGGATCTGTACATGCAGCGAGCTTTGTGTTGCTTGAACGAATATTGCTCCTGCAACCAATACTGCTCGGGCTCTCGGGAATATTGATGAGCGTCACACAGACGCAGCGGAGGTTTCTGATCTTCTCGCTCTCACCAGTTCTTTATAATCTTGGCATTATCTTCGGTACAGTCGTGTTGTATCCGATCATGGGATTGCCGGGAATCGGCGTAGGCGTCGTGCTTGGGGCACTCGCACATGTTTCGATCCATATACCAGTCGTGATGAAAGCACGATTGCTCCCGATGCCGACGATTCCCTCGTTCTCAGTCATCTGGAATGTGGTGAAGGATTCAGTGCCTCGTTCAATGGCGCTCGGCATGAGCACGGCCACGACACTCGCGCTTATCTCGATCGCGAGCCGATTAGGTACTGGAAGCGTGTCAGTATTCACGTTCGCATCGAATCTCGAAGCAGTGCCGCTGTCGCTTTTTGCAGCCTCCTATGCCACAGCTGCATTCCCGGTTATGGCAGAACAGATGAATAAGCGAGACCTCTCGGCGTATAAGGCAACGTTAACGACAGCTGCGCGGCACATTATCTTCTGGTCTTCGGTCATTACGGTGCTTGTAATCGTGCTGCGCGCGCATATCGTACGTATCGTGCTCGGTTCAGGAGCATTCAACTGGGATGCGACGCGCATCACGGCTGCAGTGCTCGCGCTCTTAGTGCTTGGTCTCCTTGCGCAAGGGATCATCTTGCTTGCAGCGCGCGCGTTCTATGCTGCGCACCGCTCTTGGAACCCGCTCTTCGTGCAACTGGGCGATGCGGGTATCTCAGTTCTTGTTGCGGTCGGGTGCCTTTCTCTCGCGCATCAATTCCCGATGTTCAGGTATTTCATTGAGGCACTTTTCCGCGTCTCGGATGTTCCAGATACCGGCGTCCTCTTTATTGCTATCGGCGCGACGATGGGCCAGCTCGTGATGTGTGCTGTCGCACTCCTTACACTCCGCACGGTGGCACCTGGAGTCGCTTCAGCACTCTTTAGACCGTTCTTCGAAGGCTCAGCTGCAGCGATCGTGGGTGGGGCAGCAGCGTACGGAGTGCTGCTTGGTCTCGGAAATATCGCGCCGCTCACCTCATTGGTCGCGGTGTTCACACAATGCGCAGTGGCTGGTATTGTGGGTCTAGCGGTATCGGCTTCAGTGCTCGCACTTCTGGAAAACCAGGAATTCAAGGCGTTGTATCAGATATTGCGCAAAATGCGCAATTCTCAGGCACTTCAGCCGTTTGCGAGCACTACCTCCGATCGCTCCGACTAACGCATGTCCCATCTTCGAATCCGAAACTTCTCGATCATCGCTCACATCGACCACGGAAAATCCACCCTCGCGGACCGGATGCTTGAACGTACGGGTACGATCGAGGCGCGTAAGATGCGTGACCAGGTGCTCGATCGCATGGACCTCGAACGCGAGCGCGGCATCACGATCAAGATGCAGCCAGCACGCATGCAGTACAAGGCACGCGACGGTCAGGAGTACATCCTGAACCTCATCGACACACCGGGTCATATCGATTTCTCATATGAAGTCTCGCGCGCCCTCTCAGCAGTGGAAGGCGTGATCTTGCTCGTGGATTGCACGCAAGGCATCCAGGCACAGACGCTCACGACGCTCGGCATGGCAAAAGCGGCTGGCTGCGTAATCATTCCGGTGCTTTCCAAAATCGACTCTCCTGCAGCGCGTCCGGATGAAGTCGCACTTGAGGTGGCGGAGCTGCTGGACGTCTCTCCGGACAGCATCCTCGGGGTGTCAGGAAAAACAGGAGAGGGCGTCGAGGATCTGCTCGAGAAGATCATCACGACCGTTCCAGCACCACGTGCGAGCGAATCGCCCGCAGGCACTTCGGATGCACGTGCGCTCATCTTCGACTTTTCATACTCAACACATCGCGGTATCGCCGTATATGCTCGCGTCTTCGACGGTGCAATTAAGAAAGGCGACACACTGACATTCTCGGCAGCAGGGAAGAAGTTCGTGGCGCTTGAAGTGGGCGTATTCATGCCGGATGAAACGCCAGCTGCAGAGCTCTCTGCTGGCGAGATCGGGTATATCGTGACTGGCGTGAAGGAGGCTGGCATCGTCGCGGTGGGTGAGACGGTTGCATCTGAGCGCGGTACGCTGCCGCCACTCGCTGACTTTGATCGCCCTCGTCCCGTGGTGTGGACTTCTATATATCCGGAAAGCCAGGATGATCTCGCTGATTTGCGCCAGGCGCTCGAACGTCTTCGCCTCTCTGATTCGTCGCTCTCGTTCGAGGAAGAGTCATCCGGTGTGCTGGGTCGCGGATTCCGTTGCGGCTTCCTTGGCATGCTTCACTTGGAAATCGTCACGGAGCGCTTGCGACGTGAATTTGATATTGAACTGATCGTGACCATTCCGACCATTGCATACAACGTCACGAATAAGGCTGGCAAGAAGGAGACTATCTACACGCCATCCCGATTTCCTGAGTACGGCGACGTGGCGCAGATCGAAGAGCCGTGGGTGAAGGTTATCCTCATCACTCCGCCTGATTCGCTCTCGGGACTCCTGCAAATCTTCCATGACCACGAGGGAAACGTACAATCAACGGAAGCGAACCTCGACGGACGCATCGAAATCATAGCGGAGATGCCGCTCCGCGAACTGATGCGTGGATTTTTCGATAAGGTGAAAAACGTGTCATCAGGATACGCCTCGCTTTCATATGAATTCCTTGACGATCGTCCTGCAGACGTGGTGCGTCTCGACATTCTTGTTGCTGAAGAACCGGTGCCTGCATTTGCACGCGTCATCTCGCGTCGTCGTGTGGTGGAGGAAGCAGAGAAGATGGTGGAACGCCTCGCCGGTATCTTGCCGCGCCAGATGTTCGTGGTGAAGATCCAAGCACAAGCGCTCGGCCGCATTATCTCATCAAAATCTATTTCAGCGCTTCGCAAGGATGTAACTGGCTATCTCTATGGTGGTGACATCACCCGCCGCATGAAGCTTCTTGAGAAGCAAAAGAAAGGGAAGAAGCGCCGTGGAGTGCATGCGAAAGTAGACATACCTGAGGAGGTCTTCATGCGCATGGTTCAAGAGAGTGGCCAGTAGGGAGACACAGATTGTTTGAAACAGTACGCCGTATTTTTCTGCTGAAAAATCGGCTCGCTCTCGCGTCGACACGCTCCGAGAGCCTGTTTCAAACAATCTGTGTCTCCCTCCGGTGCCATCACTATCGGTATGCTACTACCTCGGCCGCTGTAATTGACGCATTCTTTGCTGTTAAAAAAGCCCCTCGGTTTGGAAACCGAGGGGCGGCTAATCATGTCAAAAGGCAAGCGTAATGACATTATCTGCTCCTCCTATGTATTCAGAGAAACGCCCAGTCACACCAGTTTCGCCAAGTCTAAAAGAACTTTATGCTTATACGTTAGCATGGCCTCTGGGTTGTGGCGACTGATATACTAGGAAAATGGCGAGACGGCCGAGCAAGGCAAGATTGAAGGACTACGTGATTGCTGGCGCACTCTCGGTGCTGCTGGTGTGGCTGGTGTTTCTGAACGTGAATATCGCTCGAAAGGAGGAGATCGCTCGGCACACTGCGCAGGACACCCAGAAGCAGCTCGCAAGCCTCCAGACGCGTCAACAGTCGTTGGAGAAGGATATTAACGAGCTCTCGACCGAGCGCGGAAAGGAGGCGACGTTGCGCGAGACGTTCGGTGTTGCGCGTCCCGGCGAGGGCGTTATTATCGTAGTACCTGGCAAGCAGGCGACTAGTACGCCGCCAGTATCGTGGTGGCAGAAATGGTTCGGCTGGGCGATGTTCTGGCAGAAAAAGCCCGTGCAGGGCTCATAACAGCGGATATAGTTCGAAGAACGCGGTTATCTACAAAGTGCAGAATTAGTTTAGTGGTAGAACGGGTGCTTCCCAAGCACCAGGTACGAGTTCGATTCTCGTATTCTGCACTTTGCGTATAACCGATGAAAGGATTCCCCGAATCCTTTCATTTCTCAAGCCCGGGCGGGAGTCCGATTCTCCCTATCCGCACAAAGACCTGTGGATAACTAGAAGTGGTATACTGGAGGGACTAACACAAAATATATGACTGAAGAAAAAAACGTTGTGATCTATAGCACCCCGACTTGCCATTTCTGCGAGATGACCAAGGAGTTTTTCAAGAAAAATGGTGTCACCTACAGCGAATTCGATGTCGCAGCTGACATGGAAAAGCGTCAGGAAATGGTCGAGAAGAGTGGCGGGATGGCTGTTCCTGTTATCACGATTGGCGATGATGTGATCGTCGGTTTCGATAAGGAGAAGCTTTCTGAGCTGCTCGGCATTGCTGCGTAAGTAGATGCGGCACAAAACCCGGTAGGCCTGCGGTCTACCGGGTTTTGTGTTAGCCTTGAGATATTGTTCGCTTCGCCGTTATAGTTCAATGGATAGAACAGCCCCGTCCTAAGGGGTAGATGTAGGTCCGATTCCTGCTAGCGGCACAAATAGAATTGACATTTCTCTTGTTGAGTTTATGCTCAGAATTAGGTTGCTTTTGACCTTTTTGGAGGGCTGAATATGCTGAAAGTAGGGCAGAAGATTTTCCTGGTTGTGTGTTTTCTTGCGATCGCAATCTATCTTGCATCGCAGTCATTCCGTGACGGAGAAATCATCGACCGGGCCCAACTCGTGCTTGCAGTACTGTTAGCAGTAATCGCAATAGTAGTCGCCATCTTCCCGAAACCCATCTCACTGAATCCCGATCCTCCACCTTCATGGCCGGATCCAGGAGATCGGACCGATTTCCACTTGCCACCTCGATGACAGAAAAGCCCGCGCCACGCGTGGGCTTTTTCATGCCCACTCCCTGAATGCTATAATTCGAGAAACATGAACGAAGAGATTACGCGCAAAGAATTTAACGAGCTCAAAGAGCTGGTCGAGGATTCGCTCGATGCAGCAGAGGAAAATAATCGGATACTCAAGCGCATGCAGGCAGTCGGGCGTATGGCGTTTATCGGGAAGCTCATCATCTGGACCGTCGTGCTGGTACTGCCGTTCTTCCTCTTGCCGCTCCTGGCTCCGTACCTGAAGATCATGCAGCTTCCCGGGACCAATGCCAGCAGTACGTCCGCCGGATTGTTCGGATTACCATCCCCAGAACAGCTCAAAGAGGCTATGGAACGGTACAAATCCAACATGTAGCGAGGCTCTAGAAAAGGCTCAGGTTTATGATATTATGCCTCTATTGCTTGGGTAGCTCAGTTGGTAGAGCACTTCCCTGAAGAGGAAGGGGTCGCCGGTTCGAGACCGGCCCCAAGCACCATTCGTGCGGTATAGTTTACTCATGAAATTCATCCAGAACCTCCTGGCATGGGCTAAGAAGAACGAACGGCACATCTCGACGCTGGTGTATGTAGCTGGCTTCGTGAGCGACATCTTTACATTTCTGCTCGTCTCGATTGCGGTCGCATATATCTTATTCAGCGTGTATATCGTTGCTGTGGCAATCTGTATCCTCGGTAATTATCTTTTTGTAGCGCGCGGATATGACCAGAAGCAGGGAATTATTTGGAAAGTGTTGAACGTTCTGCTCCCGCTCGGCGTGCAATTCTTCACGGGGAATCTGTTGAGTGGATTCCTCATCTTTTATACTAAGAGCGCTTTTGTGTTTGCGAGTTGGCCATTCTTGCTCGTGCTTGCTGCCGTGTTTATCGGAAACGAGCTCTTCCGTGACTTTAGAAGTCATCTGGCGTTTCAGACGACCCTGTTCTTCTTCGCGCTTTATACATACCTCATCTTTGCGTTACCGCTGCTCTTACACTCGCTCTCACCGCTTATTTTCCTCGAAAGTACGCTTGCGACTATCGGCATCTTCGCGATACTCATCAGCTTGCTGGCGGCAATTAATCTCAAGCGTCTTGCAGGCGCATGGATAACAGTCCTGGCGCCAAGCGCTCTGATTGTGGCAATCGTGGTCGGCTCCTATTTTGCGGGCCTGATACCTCCAATCCCGCTTACGCTTTCAGATTCGGACATCTATCACGGTATTGAGCGCGTCCCAGGAGGGTATGAAGTACAGGCAGAGGCTGCGCCGACTCGGCAGTGGTGGCAGTTCGGGCCGTTGTATCAAATAGTGGTGCATGTAGCGCCTGGAGACTCGCTCGTGGCGTACAGCTCAGTATTTGCACCTACAAACTTCGGAACGTCTGTTATCCACGAATGGGAGGTATACGACACTGTAGCCCACAGCTGGAAGACACGCTCTGTCGTGCCGTTCGCTATCTCTGGTGGTAGGAATGGCGGATACCGCGGCTACTCCATACTCTCGAATGTCCAGCCCGGAAAATATCGCGTATCTATAGAGACCGCGTCACGGCAGGTGATCGGTCGCATTGAATTCACCGCTATCGCAGCATCAAGCACACCATCTCTGCACACAGAGCGAAAATAAAGGAATTAGCCGGCTTTAACGCGCAGCTTCGTCTGCTTTGCCTTATCGAGTTTCGGCAAGATGATGGTCATGAGGCCATCTTTTGCGCCTGCAGATGAATTCTCGACGTCGATTTCCTGAGGAAGGAGAATAGTGCGCGAGAAGGATCCCCAGAAGAGTTCATGATGGAAATAATCATTCTCTGAGACAGTTGCGCGTTCTTCGCGTGCGCCTTCGATGGTGACCATATCGCGGCTTATTGAAACATTCACTTCGTCTGGCCGTACGCCTGCGATAAAGGTACGAATCACGATTTCGCTTGGTGTCTGGTAGACGTCAACAGGAAGCTGGCCCTCAGATGGTTCTTCATCGCCATGGAGATAAGCGGTATGAACTGCTGGCTGCGGAATGACGCCCATTGCCGTGCCTTGCATTGGAGCTGCTGCAGTGGCTGAGGGGCGAAGGTCGCGCGGGAAGGTCGTGTGTACTTGCGGGCCGTCTTCTTCGAACGTATCAAAATCTTCTCCAGCGCTGCCGGAGAGTCGTTCGAAGAAAGATCGTTTTTTCAGTGCCATAGTACAAATAATTTATCGGTTTGCGGATAAGGTGCGATATCGAAAATACTTCAGCAGTTCGAATAATGCGAAGAACACGACAACAGATGTCCAGACGGTAAAGAACGCGAGTACCTTCTGATCGCCGTTATGATTGATTATAAAGAAGTTGAAAACGCTGTGCAATGCGATCGCGAGGATAAGTCCGCCTGAGGCAATGGTCGCACGCAGCGCATACCCTTCGACGCTCATCATTTTGCGGTACGTGAAGGCGAGCGAAAACCCGATCGCAGATGAAGATATCACATGCACGAGGGTTGAGCCGATGAATCGCTGAACGTCAGTGGCGAGGCCGAGCGTGATGGTGCCTTGCATGAATGGCGCAATGAGGAACAAAGTATTCTCGAGTGCTGCAAAGCCGAGCGCTGTCGTGATCATATATACGACGAGGTCCAACGATTCGTCCACCTCACGTCGCCAGAGCACGAGCACCGCGCAAAGAAGGTATTTCGTAACCTCTTCGATTGTTGCCCAGCCGACTATGACCGGTGTGCAGACGTTATCGTTCGAGCAGCCAGAAAAATGCTCGACGGCGTAATTCAGAAATGCGCTTTCGGGTCCGATCACGAGCAATACGGCGATCATGCCCGCCACAAAGGCGATAAGTACGATCAGTGGGGGTTCAGGATTTCGCCTATCTTCGCGCAGCAAGAAATATAACCAGATAAGCGCCGGAACGACTCCGGCAAGGAGGGCATAGCCGATAGCTTGGATCGGTCCAATCATTTCTCTAGTATACTCTATGATTTTTCACTCGAGCGAGCAGGCCACGAAGAAACCATGAGCATGTTTGTAGTGCCTGGGATGCTCTGCCAGATCTCTTCTGTTACGAATGGCATGAATGGATGCAGGAGCTTGAGTGAGCCCGCGAGGAGGCCGCGTAGCAGTGCCTTACGCGATGCAACTGCATCAGGCGTGTCCGAATCTGCAAGGATAGGCTTGGACGCCTCAAGAATCTCATCGGCGAACTTGTGCCAGACATAGTGGTACGCTTTTTCTGCAGCAAGATGCGGACGGTATTCTTCGAGATCTCGGGTTACGTCTGCTGCCATCTCTTCGAACTCACGAAGCATGAGCGCATCGAAATCGCTCAGCGGAGCATCCAGGTCTGCGTCGTACGTGTTTTCAAGCACGAAGCGCGCGATGTTCCAGATCTTATTCGCAAAGTGTTTGTAACCTTTTACTTTATCTTCGCGTAGTGCGAGGTCAGTGCCTGGCGTATTTCCCACGACGAGCGCCATACGAAGCGCATCGGTGCCGTACTTGCTGGTGAGATCGAGCGGATTCACGACGTTGCCTTTGGATTTGCTCATCTTCTTGCCGTTCGCGTCATTTACGAGACCGTGCAGGTAGATCGTATGGAATGGCGCCTTCTGTGCGAGATAAAGACCGAAGATGATCATGCGCGGCACCCACTTGAACACGAGGTCCCGGCCGGTTTCCATCACGTCCGTTGGGTAATAGGTAGGGAAGTCGACGCTGCTTTCTCCTGCAGGATCAAAGCCAGTCGTGAGGAGTGGCCATTGGCCCGATGAGAACCATGTGTCGAATGTATCAGTGTCAGCCTTGAAAAGCTCTCCGCCGCAGTTCGCGCATGCGCTGTCGAGGTGATCGAGCGCTATGTATTCACCGTTTTTCATTCCTTCTGCATCCATAGCTTCTTCGGGCGAAAGGTCATAGAGTCGGCGACGGAGCGTGCGCATCACGCCGCCATGCGTCACGATAACGACATTTTTCGCTCGGTGCGTCTTCCGATATTCTTCGAATGCGCTCCATGCACGGTTCTCGACGTCGATGTATGCCTCAACCCCTTCAACAGACTCGTGATATCCGTTCAGATTTCTATGAACATGATCGATTTCATCGTAGCTTTTTCCTTCATGCGGCCCGTAGCTGCGTTCGCGGAGCGCTGGTTCGTACAGGATCTCTGCGCCTGTCGCTTTCGCGATAATCTCTGAAGTCTCTTTGGTGCGGCCAAGGTCTGAGCTGATGATCAGGTCGATATTGTGTTTCGCGAGTTCTTTCGCGCTCTTCTCGATCTGGGCACGACCGGTTTCTGTGAGTGGGGAATCATTCTGGCCTTGGATCTGACGCTTGAGATTCATCTCAGTCTCGCCGTGGCGTACGATAAACCACTTGGATTCAACCACGCCGCCCACCTTCGGCGTCTCGCAGGTCACACAGAAGTGCGCAGGGATCGGAATACCCCAGATGATCTGTCGCGAGACGTTCCAGTCGAGTGCGTTCTCCATCCAGTAACGGAAGACCTTTTCCTCGTGCTCGGGAATGAATTTAAAATCACCGCGATCAGATGCGTCGAGTGCCATGCGTGCGAGCGGGGCCATCTTTACGAACCACTGGTCCTTCACCTGTGGCTCGATGAGCGTGTTGCACTTATAGCAGCGCTTCACGACGTGCTTATAGTTCTCCTCGATACGTGTGACGAGACCCTTTGCTTGGAGCTTCTCGACGATCTTCTCGCGCGCTTCGGTGATCTTCATGCCTGCGAATTCCTGCGCGATCGGGAGGAGCTTGCCACGCCAGTCGATGATCTGTTCCATATCGAGGCCGTGCTTATTCGCGAGCTCGAAGTCCACTTGTGAGTGCCATGGTGTGATCGTCATCACGCCGGTACCGAATTCCATATCAATGACCGGATCTTTGATGATCGTTGCTTCGAGCGGGCCATTGATCCATTCGACGGTGAGCTTCTGGCCGTGCTCGTACTGCGCATAGCGTGCATCTTCCGGATGCATGACGACATACTTATCGCCGAACTTGGTCTCAGGACGCGCGGTCGCTATCTCGAACGGACCGTATTTGAAATAGTAAAGCTTTGATGGTTCCTCGACGCTCTCCGTCTCGACATCCGAGAGGGAAGTCTGATGCTTCGAACACCAGTTCACGATGCGCTTACCGCGATAGACGAGCTCGTCCTGATACATCTTGATGAATGTTGCTTGCACTTTCTCCACGATCTCGGGATCGAGCGTGAACTTCTCGCGAGACCAATCGCAGGATGCACCCAGTGAACGCACCTGGTCTTCCATGTGCGCTTTGTTCTTGATGGTGAAATCGTAGATCTCGTTGTACAGATCCTGCGGATCCATATTGAAGCGGGAGCGGCCTTCTTTCTCAAGCTGCTTTTCGTACACCACCTGGGTCTCGAATCCGGCATGGTCTGCGCCGGGAAGCCAGAGGGCTTTGTATCCCTGCATGCGCTTGAAGCGCGTGAAGAGGTCTTCAAGGGTCACGAACAGCGCGTGTCCGGCATGGAGGCTACCGTTCGCGTTTGGGGGTGGCATGACAATAGTGAACGGTTTGCCGCTTCCAGTGGTGCCGTCTTCAATCAGATCGGCAGGGAGATTGTCCGGGTTGAAGTACCCGCTTTCTTCCCATGCCTTGTAAATGCCTGCCTCGGTGCTTGCCGGATCGTACGGTTTCCGGAACTTTTCTAGTGCCTCATCCATGAAGATACTATAGCAGAAAAGCCGTAAAATATAAGAAAAAGCCAGCCGGATTATAGTTCAGGTAATAAATTTATTGACAATACACCATTAAATACTTATTATCTACATAGGTGATAAGCACAGATTGCGGGAGGCGATCATGGCTCAGAGACTGTTACAACCGGGTTCCCGGGAAGTATGGGTAAAAATGATCATCGATGCTCTCGGAATTACTGAGGAATCAATACGATCGTCAGCTCGTATCAGATTGTTGGGAAACTCCGATGAGTTCTTAAAGAAAATGGCTCTGGATGCAGAAGCAAACCCGGACACTTTTCTCGAATCGTTTAATTGAAAATCGCGCACGGCATCGTGCGCGATTTTTCCTTATGCAAGGCGGAGGTTGCCGTTGGCAATAAGAGAGCCCGTGGGTGCAAAATTTTCGGCTTGTGCGCGATAGAAACCGGCAATGCCGATCATGATGGCGTTGTCGCCGGTAAGGCCTTCAGGTGGAACGCGGAGGTCGACGTATGGGAGTTTTTCGGTAAGCGCTTGTCGGAAGCGTTCCTGAATGTGCATGTTTGCGGACACGCCACCACCGATGGCGAGCACTTGTGCCTGTGTCTCTTCGAGCGCTTTCAACGTTTTGGATACCAGCACGTCTGCAGCAGCGTCTTCAAATGCGCGTGCGAGCTGCTCCTTCTTGCGCGTATCTGCGGTCGCGCCCTCAGCGGTCTCATGCTGCGCGAGTTCCGGGTCATCTTTTATGGTGTAGAGGACGGCAGTCTTGAGGCCGCTAAATGAAAAATCATAGTCCGGAGTGTCGATCATGGGACGTGGCAGCTTGTAGGGATTCGTGCTCGCGTCTTCGCGATCACGTGCTGCAAGGCGAGAGATTTCGGGTCCTCCGGGGTATGGCAGGCCCATCATGCGCGCGACCTTATCAAAGGCTTCGCCCACGGCGTCGTCGCGAGTCTGGCCGAGCGTGCGATAGGTGAGCCAGGGTTCCATAAGATCTATCTCGGTATGACCGCCTGAAATCAAAAGGCCGAGAATCGGCACTTCAACCTCTTCAATCACGAGGTGATGCTCCCCGATACGTTTTGTGAGAGCAATGAGGAAATGGCCCTCCATGTGATTCACTGGCACGAGCGGGACATTCCACGCGACGGCAAGTGCTTGTGCGAAATTCACCCCAACCCACAGCGCGGGCTCAAGACCTGGTCCATACGTAACTGTGATCGCATCGATATCCGGACGTTCGACCTCAGAGATAAATTCGATAAACACTTCCGCCATGTCTGACTCGCGCGCGAGGAGCTCGCCGATGCGTACGCGGGCAGTCTCTTCAAGGAGTTGAGTATCTGCGTGCAACAACTCGGCTTCTTCCAGGGTATCGCGCAGAAGCGGTACCAGATTCTTTGCGTGCTCACGTTTCGCCACAGCAGGGAATACGCCGCCGAATTCGCGGTGGATATCTATTTGAGAAAGGAGAGAATGCGCTCGTATTTCAAAATTTGCCGATTGCTCATCGCCATGGCAGTCGAGAATCGCGATCGCGGTCTCGTCGCAGCTTGTCTCGATGGAGAGGATTCTCATATCCCTTCGTCGGAACTTTTTGCAGCGGGCGTCCACGGCACCGGCGCATTAAAAGGAAGTGAGAATGCTGCAGAACTCTTGTGTCCGTTACCGCCATACTTCCGAGCAATTTCGGATACGTCTATTGTTCCATCACCACGCAACGAAACGCGCATGCCATCTGCTTTTACGCTCGCGATAAGTGCGAATGGGGGATGTGTGCGACAAAGCTTATTTCCGACATCAGAAGTAAAGAGACGAATAGTAGATGCAAGATAGACAGTGTGGCCTTCGAAATCGACCAGTTCTGCAGCGGCAGCGATCTTGTCAGTCATGATCCCGTAATGTTTTTCGTAGATTCGGCCTATCTCAATCGCATCATCGAACGTAATCGGGTTATCAAGTTGCGAACGAAGCTCGTCCCACATCTCGAATTCGAATGGATGCACATAGAGGAATGCGAGCACCGCATGCGATTCAGGCATCGTGAATCGATACAAGTCGCCATCCTCGACATATTTCAGGATAGCCGGCACCGATGTGTCGGGATGGAAATAGCTCCAGGCGATTGTCGAACCTGAGCGATCATTATCGAAAATATGGTCGGGAATGTTTTCCACGACCCCGCGGATGCCCTCGTGGTGGTCAAGCACGGTCATTGCGCCAGACTTCCGGATAAATTCATCCATAATTTCTTGAGGGTAACAAAAGTCGATGAAGTATATGTGAGCCTTCGAGATATCTCCGAGCTCTTCCCACGGCGCAGGACGACCGTGCTGGACCGGAATATAGCGAGCTTCCGTACCGAACTTCTTCCATGCGGAATAGGCGCCTCCGAACCCATCAGGACAGTTCGTGTGGTATAAAATGACTGGTTTCAATGAATCCATTTGGGTGCGCGGCGAGGAATTCGAATCCCCGACCTTCCCCACGTCAAGGGGACGCTCTAACCAACTGAGCTAGCCGCGCATGAAGTCCAGGGCAGAACCCTGAGCCGTTATAGAGCACGATACAACAAAATGCCGTCGAGGTAAACAATACGGGAGGCCTTCTTTGAGCCTCCCGGTAATCAAAAAGTAATTTGATATATATCTGCCGGAACAGAAGAAGGGCCTAAAACAGCATTCAATGCTTTTTTTGCTTGTGCCAATTCTTCTGGACTGGCACCACGATAAATGGGATTCCGAATCCGCGGATCAAACCGCACGTGCTTAATCAGCACCCCATACCCGACTACGTCATTATTCTTAAAGATTTTTTGAAGAATATGATCATGGCCAGGAATATGAGCCCATCCGACATCTCCTACCGTCGTGATGATTCGATCCCACGGGGTCGGAATCTCGTCCGGCAAGCCGGAGCAACTAACACCCACCCATGCTAGTATCTGCACCTCAGTATTTGATATCTCCCCTCCTGCCTCTTCAAACATTTTTCCCTCCTTTGAACTAGCCTGAAGGTATTATACTACACATATTAGATTTGAACAGGACAAAAAGTACGGGAAAAGCGGTACTATCTGATAGATGAATGCACAGGTCAGCCGATGGGCGATCGTACACAAGAAGCGCGGCGAGACGCCGCTGCAAGCGCTTGAGGCGTGGAAATCTGCGCATAACGAGCTGAAAGGCGTCGCCACATCATATGCAGGTCGTCTCGATCCGATGGCAGAAGGGAAGTTGCTTGTACTGCTCGGCGACGAATGCCGCAAGCAAGGAGAATATACGAAGCTCGATAAGGAATACGAGATCGAAATCGTAGTAGATCTCAAGACGGACACAGGCGACGTGCTTGGGTTAGCTAACTATGCGGGGAAGGAGGCTACGATAAGGCGCGCCGCTTTACGACGCGCTTGCGTGGCGGAACTCGGCGTCCACGAGCGTTCGTACCCCATCTTCTCATCCAAAACGGTGAAGGGCATCCCGCTCTTCAGATACTATTTCGAGAATCGCCTCGACGAAATACAAATCCCGACGCATCTCGAGCGCATGTATCACATTTCTATCTGTTCAGTCGGTTCGCTCACGAAAACCGAATTGCAATCGCGGATTACAAATGCACTCGCGATCGTCCCGCGAAGCGACGAACCTTCGAAGGCCTTAGGAGCTGACTTTAGACAAGACGAAATTCGCGCACGATGGGAAGAAATCTTTACGTCTATGCCCGACCGTTCGTTTGCAATGATAAAGCTTCGTGTTGTGTGCGGTTCTGGTTCGTATATGCGCACGCTTGCGGAGCGAATTGGTGAATCACTCGGCACGACGGCATTTGCCATTTCAATCAATCGCATCCGAATCGGCCGATACGTTGCTCTGCTTATGACTGGGTTGTGGACGAAGTCGTACTAAGTTGAACGTTATCCCCAGGTCAGGCGATTTTGGGGCGGCGTATAGTCAGATAGGACCTATCAGATTAATCATTCATATGGACTACACCACCCTCGCTTCAGCAGATTCAGTAACTAAGACAATGAGTGCGCTCGCTGCGCACAACTTCATGCCGCAAAGCGTTGAAACGAAAGAAAATGCGCTCGCAAAGATCAAGGATCTCATACCGGCTGGATCCTCCATCATGAACGGTGCATCGCGTACGCTCGAGCAGATCGGATTTGTCGACTATCTGAAGGCGGGTGAGCACGGCTGGAATAATCTCCATGCAGCTATTCTTATGGAAACCGATCCCGAGAAACAAGCAAGGCTTCGACGTGAATCAGTCACATCGGATTTCTACCTCGGCAGTGCGCACGCTGTCACCGAAACCGGCGAGCTTTTCTTCGCGTCAAACAGCGGCAGCCAGCTTCCGTATCTTGCGTTTACTTCACGCAATATCATTCTTGTGGTTGGCACACATAAGATCGTACCAACGCTCAAGGAAGCGAATGATCGTCTCGAAGGACACATTCTGGCACTCGAAGATGAGCGAATGAAGCAAGTATACGGATACGGTACTGCTCATCACAAAACACTGATCTTGCATTCTGAGAATCCTGCCATCGGCCGGCAAGTACATGTCATCTTCGTGAACGAAGTGCTCGGGTTCTAGTCGTCTCTAATATTCTACTGGTGACCTCACGGGGAATCGAACCCCGATTTCAGCCGTGAAAGGGCCGCGTCCTAACCGTTAGACGATGAGGCCTTGTAATAAGGCTGCCGTAAGGCGGCATAAACTCATCCTACATTTTTTAGCCCGAAAATGCTAGTATACGGAGGTTATTCACTCACGATAACCTGGAGAGGTGGCAGAGTGGTCGAATGCACCGGTTTCGAAAACCGGCAGGCTCGAAAGGGTCTCGGGAGTTCGAATCTCCCCCTCTCCGCCATGGGAATTCTCTTGATTGGCACCCTTACGCAGCTGGTCCACTGGCTGAGCCTGCATAGGGATGCAGCATATGGGGTGCTATTTTTGGGCGCGTACTTTGAGACCCTCATCGGTCCCTGCTTTTTCATTCCTGGCGAAGCAGTCTTTCTATCGGGCTCGATACTTGCGGGGCATGGCGTGCTTGCTCTTAAGCTCGTGGTTCCCGTCTTATATGCAGGCGCGCTCTTAGGCGACAGTTCAAGCTACCTAATTGGTCGAGTGAGTAAGGGCTCGATCTTCAAAGAAGGCAGGATGATTCTGAATCCTGAAAACTACAAGAAAGGACATCAAGTATTCCTTAAGTACGGGCCGAAGGCCATCTTTTTCGCGCGATTCCTCGGTCCGATTTCATGGATCACTCCATTCTTGGCGGGCGTATATCAAGTGCCGTATAAGACTTTCATCCGATATAACATTCCGGGCGTAATTCTCGGGGTCGGGCAGTTCATCCTGATCGGATACTTCTTCGGATATAAATATGAAGACGTGATGTGGTTCGTCGAGCGTTATTCGGTATTTGTAATTGTTATTGCACTCTTGATCGTGACGAGCCGATGGTACATGAAGCGGCGTAACGAGAAATGACATTTGTCCGCTATCGCACGCTGATCGCGCTCCTGGTCGTCTTCATTGCGGCGATCCCGCCGTTGCTTGAGCATCAGCCGTGGAATATCGTAACGCACTCGCCAGTGCCGCAGACAAATCAGGCCGCAGCAGCGGAACTCTCGCAGGTATCTCCATCGGCTCCGCTGACATTGGTAACTGAGCCCGAAGATGGCGTACAGCCCGTGAGCGACGCCATAGCGCACGCGATGAATTCGATTGACCTGGTGATCTATGAACTGGAAGATCCGACGATCGAGCAGGCGTTGGTGGCCGCGCAATCGCGGGGCGTGCAGGTGCGTGTAATTCTTCAAGATGTCGATTCATTTGGTAAGCATCCTGATCAGGCGGCATATGATTTCCTGCAAACTCATAACGTGCCGGTGAAGTGGGCGACGAATTCGTTTACGCTCACCCATCAGAAGACGCTCATCGCAGACGGGAAGTCCGCACTCATCATGACCTTCAATCTTTCTCCGCAATACTATGTCTCGAGTCGCGATTTCGGTGTGATCGATACTGACCCAACAGACCTGCAGGCAATTTCGAAAACGTTCCAGTCTGACTGGGACGGCATCGGCACGACGGCAGGGAATGGCAGCGACCTTGTCTGGAGTCCTGGTTCTGCGCCGCTCCTGCTCGCTCTGATCAATTCTGCGACTTCCACACTCGATATTTATAACGAGGAGATGGCCGACCCGCGCATCTCACAAGCCCTTGAGCAAGCTGCCGCCCGAGGTGTTACCGTTCGCGTCAATATGACCTACGCCACGAATTGGAAACCGGCATTCAATGAGCTGACGGATGCTGGCGTGCAGGTTCGCACATACTCTTCGACGGCAAGCCGATATATCCACGCAAAGATGGTTCTTGCGGATGGAACGAAAGTGTTTCTTGGCTCGGAAAACTTTTCGGGACGGTCGCTTGATTCGAACCGCGAACTCGGAATCGTTGTCTCTCGACCAGATATTCTCTCCTCGCTTGAGCAGACGTTCGATAGCGACTGGGCCGCTGCACGGCCCTATACGAAGAAATAGGAGATATCGTATAATTGGTCCGTGACTGACGCTCCCACCCATAAATCCTGTCCTGATTGCGACGAGAACGAGCTTTTTCATGCTGTTACATATGGCACGATCTGGATCGACGAATTCGTCGCCGGCATCTTCCGTCCATCAGAAAAGAGATCCGCATTGGACAAAATAGAGAAGAAGCTTGAGAAATTCATTGGTCCTGCATTTCTCAAAGGAACCGTTGCCCTAGGGCTTGCTAAGAAGCAAGTCACTCCGGACGACGGCACGCTGCTGCTTGCTCGTTGCTTGTGGGAAGAGGCGGAACGCCGCGGTATTCCGATGTGGGAATGGCGATTGTTTGGACTCCCTCGGAATATTCTCGTGGCTCAATTGCCGAATGGAAAGATGCTTGCCTTTGAGGGAATACCAGATGCACCCAAGAAATATGATCCTGTGCGATGGATGGACGATAAGGCACGCTTGAAAGAGGAGTTCAAGAAGCGAGGGTTGCCGGTGGCACGCGGCGGAGCCGCTCGCACAGAAAAGCAGGCCCTTGCCATCTATCGAACCCTCGAAGCGCCCGTCATCGTGAAGCCGCATTCCGGCTCAGGATCGAGACATACCATTTTACATATCAACGACGAAGCCGAACTTGTTCGCGCATTTAAGATCGCGAAGCGCGTCTCGCCGCAAGTCATCGTCGAAGAAGAACTGATCGGGCCGGTGTATCGCGCAACGGTCGTGGACGGGAAGTTTGCAGCTGCGCTCCGTCGAGATCCTCCATCGGTCGTAGGGGACGGCATCCACACTCTTACACAGCTCGTCGAAGAGGAAAATAAGAAACCCGGCCGCGGCGGTCCATATTTCTCAAAGATTCAGCTCAATGAACTCGCAAAAAAAGAGCTAGAATGGCAAGGCTACACGTTTGAGAGCGTACCAGAAAAAGGGAAGCGCGTGTATTTCCATCAGAAAGTGAACTGGAGCGTGGGCGGCACGACCGCTGATGTTACTGACTCGGTCCATCCAGACAATATCGAGCTTTTCGAGCGCTCAGCTCGTGAGCTGAGCGCACATATCACCGGTATCGACTTTATCATTGAAGATATCTCCCGCTCATGGAAAGAACAGAAGCGGTTTGGCATCTTAGAATGCAATTCAATGCCGTTTTTCGATAACCATCACTTGCCATTTGAAGGCCAGCCACGCAATGTGGCGGGCGCGATCTGGGATATGGCGCTTAGTGCTTCTTAAGCCACAGGTAGAGGTCTTCAAGGGCTTTTACGGCGTCTCCTGCAGCGATGTTGTTCTGATGGTAGAGCTCGTCCGTGCAGTCTCCAGCGGCCCAGATGCCCTCGACGCTTGTGTGCTGGTTCTTCGCATCAGTCACGACACGGTTAAATGCGTCCAGCTCCACGATGTTTTTTGCAAAAGAAGTGTTCGGAAGTACGCCAATTTCTACGAATATACCGGTTATCGCGAGCTCACGCGTTTCATTTGTGTTCGTGTCGCGAATCACGAGCCCGTTCACGAACTTATCACCCTTTACCTCAACGGGTTCGACTTCCGTAAGAATCGTCATGTTCGGATGCTTGCGTGCCATTTCGACCGTGATCGGGTCGGCCTTGAACTCCTTTGAACGGTTAAGGAGTGTAACGGATTTCGCATATGCGAGCAGCTGGAGCGCGCTCTCGAATCCTGCGTTGCCGCCACCGATAACGACGACATCAGCGCCCGAGAAAAGCGGACCGTCGCAGGAAGCACAGTATGTGAGGCCCTTGTTTTCAAATGTGTCTGCACCAGGGATCATGAGCTTGCGGCGGCCTGCGCCTGAGGCGATGAGAATCGCGCGAGCCGAGTATGATTCACCTTTTTTTGTGATAACTGTGAATCCGTTCGCGTCTTCTGAGCGTGCAAGCTGCTCCACTCGATCGCCTTCTTTGATCTGTACGATATCGCTCGCGTAGGCATCGAGATGTGCCTTGAGTGCTTTGCCCAGGTCTTTGCCAGGGATTTTTATTGTACCGATCCAGTTCTCGATGCCTTCAGAAACAGTGCTTTGGCCACCAAACTCTTCGGCGATCACCATTGTCTTTAATTGCTTGCGCGCCGCATACACTCCCGCGGCGACCCCTGCGGGGCCGCCGCCAATGATTATCAAGTCGTTCATAGTCAGTTCAGTATAACAAAAATCTGATTAGTAGAGAGGTGTATAGTAATTTTAAATATTGACATTTTACATATTATGCCATAATATGTAAATGCATGCGTCAGTAGTAATGTATGTGTTCCTTTTCCTCTTTCTTTTCCTCAGGAGATTTCACATGTCGATACATGTATGGCACGAAGACAGCGAACTGATCAGTGGTTTATGGAAATTCAGATCTGGCGTCGGTCTGATTGCTTTGCAGCAGATGGCACTTGAATGGAAACACCGTGATCCTGATTATTGGGAACGTCTTTACATTCGAGGAGCCGGAAGAGATGGCGCACTCGGAATCGGTTTTGAGTATCGTCTGTCGTATTCTGACCTGAATCACCGAGACCGGAAGGTGGCCGCAACTCTCTTCTTTAACGAGGTTACGGACGAGCTGAAACGCCGATTCGGTAATGACTTCCATGGCTATGACTATTCATATCCGACATGGGTCTTGCACGAGATGTAAACATTATGGCCCCGGTGACAATTCATCGGGGCCATTTCATACCCAATTAAATACAAATAAAAAGACCGAGCTTACTCGGTCTTTTTATTTTCTTACTAACTAGTTGGGTTAGTAGCTTTCGCAACCCCACCCCTCATCAATCACAGTATACCAAGAATATCTTATTCCTGAAGCCCAAGATTATTTCTTGTGGCGGCGGAGGAAGCTCGGAATCGCACCCCATGCATCGTCCTCTTCAGTCTCGACGACTGGTGGCGGAGCAATCACGCCATTATCAATGCGACGCTGCGGCTGTGCAGTGACGATCGGTTCAGGTCGTTCTTCACGCATCGGGCGTTCTTCTTCAGTTGCCTCAGGTGCTGGCATAGGAGCAGGAGTTGGTTCTTCTCGCTTGCCCATAGAATCGTTATAAATCTTGCCGCGAACCTCTTGCTGGATTTCCTTTGCAGGCATAGCAAAGAGAGATGCGATGCCGGTTGGGGAAGTGCGGCCGCTTTCTCCTTCAGGGAAGCCGGTCGCGATCACGATGATGCGGAGCTGGCCCTTCTTGAGCTTCTCGTCGCGCATGATACCGAAGATCACCTTTGCAGACGGATCGACAGATTCGTTCACGACCTTCGCAGCTTCCTGCACCTCGAGAATGCCGAGGTCTTCTGATCCTGCGACCACGAAGAGGATACCCTTCGCACCGTTGATCGAGACGTCGAGGAGAGGGGAGTTCACTGCCTGCGCTGCAGCATCCTTCGCTCGGTTGTCGCCTTCAGCGATACCGATGCCCATGAGTGCTGGGCCGGCGTCTTCCATGATGGTCTTGATGTCGTTGAAGTCAGTGTTGATCTCGCCGGGCGTAGTGATGATGTCCGAGACACCTTCAACTGCTTGGCGGAGAATCTCATCGGCAAGCGCGAATGCGTTCTTCGCGCTGGTCTGTGCTTCTACGATCGAGAGGAGTTTGTCGTTCGGGATGATGAGATACGCGTCTACCTCTTTCTTGAGTTCGGCGAGGCCGCTTTCTGCGATCTCAGTGCGCTGTGCGCCTTCGAATGAGAACGGCTTGGTGACGACAGCGACAGTGAGCGCGCCGAGCTCCTTCGCGATCTTCGCGACGATCGGTGCTGCACCAGTTCCGGTGCCGCCTCCCATACCGCACGCGATGAATACCATGTCAGAACCCTGGAGCGCTTCCTGGATTTCCTGGCGAGTCTCTTCAGCCGCACGGCGGCCGAGGTCTGGGTTCATTCCTGCACCGAGACCCTTGGTGAGGTTCTTTCCGATGTGAATCTTCTTCTTTGCGAGCGAACGATGGAGGTCTTGCGCGTCGGTGTTGATGGCGATGAACTCAACGCCCTTCACCTTCGAATTAACCATGTGATTCACGACGTTTCCGCCTGATCCGCCGCAACCAACGACGCGGATGCGTGCGAAGGTCTCGATCTCTGGTGCTACTTGCTTAGGCATATGCGGCTAATAACTGGCTATAAATAATATTAAAATATCCCCTGTAGATAACATCCTTATAATACCAGGTTCGTCAAGCATGCAAATATTGACAAGGGGGAGAGCTGTGCTCCCAAATTCAGCTTTATTTCATCTTTTTCTCATCAATATTTGAACTCGTTTTAGTACCATGGGCTGATGCAGAAGGATTTCGATCGATGGAATGAAGTTAAGAAAACCATAAGCCTTCGCAGCGATATCGATGCCGTTCAGTTCCAAGAACGAGAAGCCTGGTGGTGCGCATATGGTTTGAATGTGGGAAGCGAAGAAGATGGCAAGGGGCCTAGCTGGCAGCGACCGGTACTAATAGTACGAAAATTCAATGCAAGCATTTTCCTAACAGTCCCTTTAAGCTCTAAGGTAAAACCCTCGAATAGATTTTATTTTGTCATCAAATGTCCTGATGGTATTACAAGGAGCGTAATAATTTCGCAAATCAAATTGATCGACGTACGCAGACTACAAGAACGGCTATTTAAAATTGACTCTGCTGTATTTGCCAAAATAAAGAAAGAGATCAGGCAAATATTTACCTGATCTCTTTCTTTCCTCCCCACATGAATGCGGGGCATTCCTACTCTCTCCGTTGAGCGTCGTCGCTGGATGAATAACGAATAGGTCGTTTGTATAAATATAATACTCCCCTTGATCCCACTGTCAACGACTAGGGCATGAATTGCTTGAAGAAATCTTGTACGGATTTTCGTACATCGGTGAATTGCGTTTTCTTCGTCGTTTCTGTTTCGCCCGTGAGTCCCCACAATGCAAGACCGTATGCAACTGCCCAGGTCGCATCGCGTACTTTCGTATCAGAAGAAAGTTTGAGGTCTGCAATACGCGCCGGCAAGTTGAGTGCGCCTTTCGCGATGTCGCTGATGGTGCCTTGTCCGGAGCCGCCGCCCGAGAGCACGATGCCCGCAGGAAGATTTCCACGACGACCGATCGCGCGCAGGTGCTTGTCTATGAGCTCGAAAAGCGTGCGGAAACGGATAGCGATAATCTCTTCAACTTTCTTGCGAGGATACATATTTCCTCCAAGTCGACCGAGCTTGATGCGTTCTGCGTCTTCAAGTGAGATCTTAAAGCCCAGTGCGAGGTCGTCAGTGATGTGTGTAGAGCCCATAGGGAAGACTTTGAGTGAGATCGGTACTCCTTCGTCATAAACTACGATCGAGACGGTCTCAGAGCCGATGTTGGCCAGCAAACAGCCTTTCATCTTCTGGTCCTTCGTAAGGGTCACGTATGAGCCAGCAAGCGGGGAAGCCATCTGATCGATCACTTCGATATCAGCAGCCTCTACGACAGCGTTCATGCTCTCGAGGTGCTGAGTGAGACAAGTTATGAAAAGGTAATCCACCTCCAGGCGAGTACCTTTCATGCCAGTTGGGTTGCCGAGGGTCTTGGTGCCGTCGACTTTGAAGCCGAGCGGGATCTCGTGCAGGACGCTACGATTGATGAAGTTCGGCTGTGCCGCTTCGCGCGCCATCTCACGAGCCTTCTCGATGTCGAGTTCGGTTATCTCTTGGTCTGCACGGGAGATGACCGTGTTGCCGTTTGCCCGGATCTCGTCGAGCGAGATGCCACCGATAGCGAGGAACGCATTCTTGATCGGAATATGCGTCATGCTTTCGGCTTGCGCCTTTGCCGCTCGGACAGCAGCAGCTGCATCTGCTGGGTCCACGACGTAGCCGTGACGCATACCAGCTGAATCTGCGAGGCCGGTGCCAATTATCTGGAGCGATGAGCCTTCTGGTCCTTGCACTTCTTCAACGACCACCACTTTCGTTTGGTGTGTCCCGATATCAATGCCGGTCGCGATCCTGCGTGCTGCCATAGTCTATGCGCGCGCCGGCGAAGCGCTGAAGGTACTGGTTCTCATATCGTTCCATTGTAGTCCCGTGTGGCACTCCTTTCAAATGAAGTAACCCGTGGATAAACATGAAAGCGACGCAATTCGCATAGCTGAGCCCGTACTCTGGCGCCTGTTTCTTCACTATTGGCAGGCAGATGACGATCTCCCCAGATTTGTTTCCGAGTTCGTATGAAAGCACGTTTGGCACGTACGATTTTCCGCGAAGGGAGACATTCAGATTCTTTGCGCGAGTCTCTCCTGCGAAGACGAGCGAGATATCCCAGCCGGGAAGTATGGCCTGAGCAATTTCTGAATACGGAAAACCCGGCGCTTTGCGCCGGGTGAAGTTCCGCATGTCGAGGTTCGTCGACATTTCTTTTGACTAGCGGCCGCGGGTGCGACGAGCTGTCGGGTCGATCTTGCCGAGCTTTACGAGCTCGTTGTAGTTCGCCTTGCGCTCAAGCGATACGAGGGCGCGCTTGTGGTCCACATTCTTGGACTTTTCGCGCTCGTAATAGCGCTTCTTGCGCATAAGGCGCACGAGGCCGAGGCCCTGTGCACGGCGTGTAAAACGGCGAAGAAGAGAGGCTGCGCTCTCGTTCTTACCGCGACGTACTTCTACGCGTGTTGCGTTTACCATAATGTAAAGAATACTAGCATATAGGGGCTTTAGTTGTCTACCTGATTGATTATAAGGAAAAGCCCCTTGGTTTTTATCCAAGAGGGCTTTATTTTACTCGCTAATATACCAACGACCCCCTATAATGACGACGCTAGACGGAAGAGTAAATTTGGCCATTTCTTCCTCGTACAGGTGGCTTTCTTCGCGAGGATTGGGGGATTGATATCCGCAACCTTCGTTGCCCATGCCCCAATCCAGCCCTTCAAGAATGTCCCCGTTTCCATCTATGAGTTTTTGATACTCGACGGGGTGGGGTGTTTCCATACACTGCAGGATATCCATCTTGTATCCAGGGCGTGTATGATCCATCCAATCACCAAATGGTTCCTCATATAATCCATTGTGATGCCTTTCTTCTTCGTGTCCGCATCGAACACATTTATTTCCGTATGCCACAGTGCACCTCCTTCCAAGGTTCAGGTTCAAAGAAACTATATTCGCAAGTTGTTTTTATGCAACAGTGCGGAGGCGCTCAACGAGGTTATCCAGGGGGACGAAGGTCTCAGTATGGGTGGAGATCTCACGAAGAATGACCGAACGCTCCAAAGCCTCTTTGCGGCCCATGATGAGCAAGTACGGTGCCTTTACGGAGTCTGCAAGACGCATCTGTTCAGTGAGGGATTGGATGCCGATCGACTGATACAGCGGAATTCGTGCTTTGCGGAGCAGGTCCGTCATCTTCATGCTTTCACGCTTTGCCTCATCGCCGATGTGCACGAACACGAATCGAGCATTCGGCTTCTCCTTCGGCGGAGTTATGTCTGAGCGGTCCTCCACAGAGAATCGCAAGATAGCACCGATCGATGGAAGTGCGCCCTTAAAGAAGTGCTTTGCCAGATCGTTATAGCGAGAGCCCCATGCGCTGATGCGATCATCCGTGCGTATTTCAAAACAGGTTTCAGCCCAAGCAGTCCCCTTAGAAAGGAGTTCAGGCGCAAGTTCGTATGGCGTATCGGTTGCTTCGAGGTATTCGAGCACTCCTTCGAAGTGTTTGCGACTTGCTTCGGAAAGGTGATCGGTTGGAGAAGGAAGATATTCGCGGGCTTCGCTGCAGGCCAGCTGTTCTGCAGCCTGGAACACGTCATGCTTCGAAGATGCGACGCACTCTGCAGGAAGCGCCGTTCCTTGCTTGCGGAAGAACTGAGTCAATTCGCGAGCAAATCGGCTTCTTGTTTCCTTGTCTCCCATGCTATTGAGGCGGAGACGTGGCGTTTCTTTGGAAAGATCGCTAATAAGTGCTGACATTGCACGGATAAGTACGGCGTCTGCGATCGCATGTTCAGCGCCAAGGGCGTGGAATTGTATGACGATCTGTTTCGGCGCAGGGCGGCCTGCCGCTGCGTTCGTATGCCAGAGGAAAAGCGGTTGGGCAGTGGTTGGCGCAAGTCCTGCATCACGCACATGCTTCAAGAACGATACGGTGTCGCGCGCGTTGGGATCAAGCGCCTCGAGATTCAAGTTTTCTGGGTAATTTCCTTTTGCGCCGTTGCCTTTGTTGGCTGCCGCGGCAGCTGCCAATGGCGTGAACCCGTAATAGTTACCGACTGCTGTAGCACGTCGTAAGATATCATCAGGACGAAGCGAGGAAGTACTCATTGTGGTTCGTTTGCTTTTCCGGGAAGGACGCCGGATTTAGAGAATGGTAATAGTCGCAGATAGACGCGGCCGATAATATTCGCGCGAGGTAAGGGTCCCCAGATGCGCGAATCCGAACTTTCTGGACGATTGTCTCCCATAACGAAGTACTCATTTGAGCCGAGCGTACGGTCGAGCATGTAGGTAGCATCTTCGATCATGGCGTACGGCTCATCAAGGACCAATGTAGCGCCGTTCGTCTTCGTGATCGTGACTTTGCCAGAGCTGATGTGTACGGTTTCGCCCGGCAAGCCGATGATGCGTTTTATGTAAAAGACTTTCGGATTTGGTGGCGCACGGAATACCACGACATCGCCGCGTTGCGGAGTATGGAAATGATACGTGAGCTCATCAACGATGAGATAATCTGCATTCTCGAATGTTGGATGCATCGATTCGCCGTCAACGACGAACGGTTGCGCGACGAAGATGCGGATAGGAGGAACAACGATCAACGCGAGCACAATGAAGAGAGCGATTTCTTTCAGTGCGTTCGAGAAGAACTTCATCGTAGGTGTATTGTATTCCTCTTTTTACACGCGTCAACAAGCGTAGAGATAGGATGAGGCAATTGGTGGGTCCGGAATATTTTTCTGCTGAAAAATTTCCTCCTGCTCGCGCCGACGCGCTGCGCAGAGCCCCACCAATTGCCTCATTCTATCTCTTGTTCGCAGACTCCTTACGGCTCGCAAATGTCATTCGTTCTCCGAGAGCCTCTTCAAAAGCGTGTGCTGTATGTCTCTGCGGATTGCTGGTAAAATGAGGAATACATATGCCCTACGTAATAATGGGACTCGGGAATCCAGGAAAAGAATACGAAAAGACGCGACATAATGCGGGTCGTATGGCTGTTGAATTGTTTGCGAAGCAAGAAGGCTTCGATGACTTTGCCTTGCGAAAGGTTGCGCATGCTTCTGTTGCTGAAGGCAGCGTTGCAGATGAAAAAGTGCAGCTCGTGCTGCCGGAGGTTTTTATGAACCAATCGGGAAAGGCGGCTCCCGCGTTCGTGAAGAGCGTAAAGGCTGCCCAGAAGCTCGTCGTTATTCGTGATGATCTCGATCTGCCGCTCGGCGTTATGAAGATGACATTTGAACGCGGCTCAGGCGGACACAAAGGCGTGGAAAGTATCATGCGAGCTCTTAAAACCAAGGCGTTCTATCAGATCAAGATCGGGATTTCCGGTTCAACGCCCAAAGGGAAAACGAAGAAGCCTACTGGCGAGGAGAAAGTCGTGAAGCATGTGATCGGTAAATTCTCTCCTAAAGAAGAACCTGAGCTCAAGAAAGTGCTGAAGAAAACCTGTCACGTGCTTGAACTCTTCATCTCCGAAGGCGCCGAAAAGGCGACCATGGAAGCCAATACTCGTTAGCTTGCCAAAATCCTCGGCCTGCTGCATTCTGCTGGCAGGAAAGGAGGCCTCAGATGGCTGATATTGATCTTGATATCCCTGATCTGCGGACTCTTAAGCAGATCTTAAAGAAGTACAAAGTAAATACGAAAGGGTGGGGTAAGCATAAACACACGAAGTCAGTCGAATATCTTTTCGGCGAAATCGAACACCACGACTGCGTGCTTGTGGATCGCAAAGGGAAACTTTTGCGAAAGGCTTGCCGAGCTCAGGCGTACATCTTCCATACAAATAAGAAGCAGAAGTTGCATCTGATCGAACGTCAGGTATTCGAGAATGGATACAAGACGCGACGGAATCGAGACGTGAGTGTGAGTGAGAAATATCGCTGTTCGCAAGGCGAAACGGCATTGGAGGGCATGCTTCGCGGAATCCGCGAAGAACTTGGAATCGATGTTGCGGAGCCGTTACAGCTCAAGCGCATTCGATCCAAGTTTACCTACTCCAAATCCTCTCGCTCATATCCCACCCTTCGGTCTGAAAGCGATATCACCTATTACCTCTGGAAGATGCCACGTCGGTATTGGAAAGAAGAATATGTGGAAAAAAGCGACCACAAGACAACGATCTTTAGTTGGGTGCCATTGAAAACTTCAATACGAAAAATCCTGGTCAAATAAATGACCAGGATTTTCTTTTTGCACGTTCGTTATTATTTCTTCGCTCCTTTCTTTGCACCTGCGTATGAGAGGGTCATGCGTTGGTCCTTCGGCTCGAAGAGTACAATGGTGAACGGATAGCTCTTGCCGAGCTCAAGCGTCTCGCGAAGTTCCTGGGGAGTCGCGAATTCGCTGATGTGGACGAGGCCAGCAACACCTTCTTCGATCGAAGCGAGGGCGCCGTGCTTGTTGTACTTGATGATAACGCCGGATACTTCCTGGCCCTTCTTGTACTTCTCAGCAGCGAGCTTCCAAGGGTTATCCTTGAGTGCCTTGATCGAGAGGGAGATCTTGCCGTCCTTGATCTCGATAACCTTCACGCGAACCTTCTCGCCAACCTTGAACATGTTGCGAGGGTCTTCAACGAGGCCCCAATCGAGCTCGCTGATGTGCACGAGCCCTTCAAGACCCTGCTCGAGCTTCACGAATACGCCGAAATCAACTGCGCCGGTGACTTCGCCATCTACAGCGTCGCCAACCTGATACTTATCGATGAGGGACGTCTTCTCTTCCTCTTCGCTGCCAGTGCGCTCCGAGAAGATAAGCTTTCCTTCCTTAGGATCTGCAGTGATGATGCGGACTGGAAGAACCTGTCCCTGGAGTTTGAGGAGTTCACCGAAGATCTTCTCCTTATCCCCCTCTGGAACGCGAGGATAGTGTTCCTTCGCAAGCTGAGAAGCGGGAAGGAAGCCCTGGATGCCCTGCCATGAAAGGATAAGACCGCCCTTGTTCGCTTCTTCAACGACGAGGTTATACGTGGTGCCCTGGAGGATCGCCTGTTCAGCTTCGCCCCAGATAGCAGCCTGGCGAGCTTCCTTAAGAGAGAGCTCAATGTATCCTTCGATCCCTGACGGATCTACAACCTTAGCGGTGATGATGTCCCCAGGGTTCGATTTGCGGAGTACGTCTGCAGCGTTAAGGTATTCGCGGCCGTAGATGATACCGGTGCCGAATGGCGGGAGATCTACATAGAGACGACCACGGACGAGCTCAATAATGGTTCCTTCGACCGTGTCGCCAGCCTGGGGAGGCGTTGCGATCGAATCGACGAACTTAGCCATCGAATGGCTTGGGTCAACAGTGAACGTTGCGACTACCGGTGTGGCAGCCTTCTTTTCTTCGGGCATATATTAAAGACGCGATTCATGGCAGACGGGTATTTGAGCTCAAAGAGCGCAAAGGGTTAAACCGTCCACGGACACGCGTTATGGGAGGACTATAGCAAAATAAGGATAAAAAGAAAAGGCCCAGCAATTGACGAATCAATTGCTGGGCCCAGTTAGGCTCGGCTGAAGGCATCGCTATTAGCGGTGCCGCGCCGGCCGGCGACGATCAGGAAATATAATGCGCGACATGGCCGCGATCGGCCGACAGGCTGCTGGCGCCGGAACTGGCCGAGGGATCGTGGATGCCGGGGCCCGGGTCGATGCTGGCGGCGGTCATGGCGGTCATCTCGGCGAACTTCACCTGCGCGGAGTGCATGGTATGGGGGGTCATGGGACCTCTCCTTTGATGTGCAACGCATCTCATCTGATGCCCAGATACATTATCAAACACATCAAAATTTGTCAAGCTCTTTGGTTAATGTTCAAATATAGTGAAAATATGGCTCAAATAAAGGATAAATAAAAGACCCCTGCCGAAGCGAGGAGTCTGAGAGGCGCATTCTGCGCGAAGTGAGCCGATTAAGTTTGCGATGAATCGGCCTCGGTGGGCGGGTCGAAATCGACCAGTCTAGTGGCAGGTGGCACTGATGCCGCCGATGCCATAAGTCGAATCCTGTCTTTCGGCGGTCCAAACGTTGGATGCGGCACCACACTTCTTCGGCTTCCGAGGAGTGGTGTGAGCCGGGACGTTGTTGGTGTAGACGACGGTCGCTGCATGATATTTCCCCTGTATGAATGAACAATGAGCTCCTCGATAAGCAGTCTCAGCTCATCGAGTCAATGTACGATACCACGACTTTATTAAAAGAAAAGCCTCACGATAGCTCATTCGCACAGCGTTTTGCATGCGAAATATATCGTGAGGCGTTGATGCCGTCCTAAGCGCTTTCTAGCTGCTAAGGAACATCAGAGGTCGGCTCCTGCGCACAATGTACGGAAAGGACCGCAAGTGGCTGACGGACTTGGTCCGTGCGAGCCGGCGGATCTGCCGCAGGAAGGGACGGAAGCAGTTGAGAAACCGTTCCGCCGACTGACGACCGAAGATCATCATCGCTTGCTTCTGCAAGTTCCGAAGCGTCTTGAGGAGTCGGCCGAGCCCGTTCGTCGAGGTAAGTACCCCGATGGCGAACATCGCGAGGAACATTCCGACGGTTCCGAGGAATTGCGGCGACAGGGTTCGGTCGGCGGTGGCTACGGTGCAGGCAACTGCCATAGCGGCGAGACTGAGGAGCAAAGCTCCCCGTAATACAAGGTCAAGGTACAGTTTCAATAGATCCTCCCAGGTTGAAAGCGAATGGTATCATCCGCAGAATTTAAAGTACCACAGATAATAGGCTTGTCTATATTTTGTGGTGCATAAGAAAAGGCCCGCAGATAAATCTGCGGGCCCGCTGGGTTAAAAAGGTTGATGTTGATGCCGTGTCAGGACGGCACGTAGGTGGAAGCGATGCCTTCACCCGGCAGATCGCCGGCGATGTGCTCGGTGTTGGTGTCGACATGGCCGTGTTGGCCAGTGATATCGAGGGCAATCATCGGGTCCTCCCTTTGCAAAAATGAAACTCAAAGCCATCCCATATGGGCGCTTGAGACGTGGCACAGTGCCGCGTAAGGAAGAGATTATCATGCCTGAGTAGCATGTGAAGTGTTCGCCTGTGGCTAACTTCTCTTCATGATATAATTACAAGACATATGGTAATTACGCATCACGGAGGACAGTGTTTCAAGGTAACGTTCGGGGATCTCACGCTCGTGTTCGATCCGATTGGCAAGGGAGGAACGCTTCCGGCTGTGCGTTTCGGTGCAGATATCGCGCTCGTGTCTCGCAATCATCCGGATATGAACGGTATTGATGAGGTTTCGTTCGGCGGAAAGGACGCGTTTCCTATTACTGGTCCGGGGGAATACGAAAAAGGCGGAGTGACCGTGCAGGGCTTCCTCACGAAGAGCGAATACATGCTTCCTAAGGGACATGGCAGTGCAGTGAATACTGTCTATGCAGTGAAGCTCGAAGGGATGACGCTCGTGCATTTAGGTGCGCTTTCAGATGCGACGCTTCCGCAGGAGGCCCGTGAAGCGATCGATGACATCGATGTACTCTTCGTACCAGTTGGTGGCGATGGCGTGCTCGACGCAGCTGGTGCAGCGAAGCTTTCAACGATGCTTGAGCCAAAGATCATTATTCCGATGCACTGGAGTGGTATGGGTCATTCAGATGCGCTCAAGGATTACCTCAAAGAGGCAGGCAATGAAGGTGAAAAAGTAGACAAGCTTACGATCAAGAAGAAAGACACTGCAGATAAGGAGGGTGCTATTATTGTGGTAACACCGTAACTGCACTATGCGCGACTTTATCGAACGGCTTCGAGCACATCCAGAACACATCCGTCATCGCATTGCGATGGGGACGACGGTTGGCTTCACCGGTCTCGTTGCAATCGTATGGTTCGGTACGCTCGTTACCTCGGGATCCCTCGCACTTAACCTCGCCGCGCCCGGTACTGCACCTGCAAATGCGACTGGAAACGTACACACTGCAGCCAACGAGACACAATCTCATCTGAAGCAGTTGCTTGGCGCTGTTGGCGCGATTCAGTCCGGCAGCAGCACGCCTGCGCTCGCGCCAGTCGGCGTGTCTGCATCTCCAGCAGTTTCCTCTGACTCCTCTGCAGATACTTCCGCACAGGGTTCGAACCTGAATGACACGAATCAGCGGGTGATTTCCTTTTAATACTGACACGCGTATAGTTATCGTATGGCTAAGAAAGCAGCAGCTCCTGAAGATGAGGCACCGATAGAGCCACGTATCAACGTGGTGAATCAGTCGATCACGGCTGAGATGCGTACGTCGTACCTGGACTACGCGATGTCCGTCATCACATCCCGCGCATTGCCGGACGTTCGCGACGGCCTCAAGCCAGTGCATCGCCGTATTCTCTATGCGATGCGTCAGACAGGGCTCACTCCAAGCGCGAAGTTTCGTAAGTCGGCGACAGTGGTGGGAGAGGTGCTCGGTTCGTACCACCCGCACGGTGATACTTCTGTATATGACGCGATGGTTAAGCTCGCACAGGATTTCTCTACACGCTACCCACTCGTGCAAGGTCAAGGTAACTTCGGATCAATCGACGGCGACCCGGCCGCTGCATATCGTTATACGGAAGCGAAGATGTCTCGTATCGCGGATGAAATGCTGCGTGATCTCGAGAAGGAAACGATCGAGTGGGCGCCAAACTTCGATGGAAGCAAGCAAGAGCCGACCGTTCTTCCAGCTGCGGTTCCGAATCTTTTATTGAACGGTACGCTCGGCATCGCCGTCGGTATGGCGACGAACATTCCCCCGCACAACCTGCGCGAAGTCGTCGATGCGACTACTCATCTCATTGATAACCCTGATGCAACCACTGACGATCTTCTTGAGTTCGTGAAGGGTCCGGATTTTCCGTTGGGTGGTATCGCGTTCAACCAGGCAGATATCAAGCACGCATACACGACGGGTCGTGGCGGCGTGATTTGCCGTGGCGTTGCAGAGATCATTGAAGATAAGAAGGGTACGCACATCCTCATCACGTCGATTCCATTCCGCGTGAACAAGGCGGACCTCATCACACGCATGGCGGAACTCGTTCACGAGAAGAAGATTGAAGGCATCAAGGACCTGCGCGACGAATCGACAGATGATATCCGCATTGTCGTGGAGCTCAAGGGAACGGCGCATCCGCAAGCCGTCCTCAATAACCTCTTTAAATACACCGAGCTCGAATCGACCTTCCACTACAACATGCTCGCGCTCGTGGACGGCGTGCCGCAGACGCTTTCGCTTAAGGGAATGCTCGAATCGTTCATCGAGCACCGCCGCGTCGTCGTGAAGCGCCGCACCGAATACGAACTCCGCAAAGCAGAAGAGCGCGAACATATCTTGCTCGGTCTTACGATCGCCCTCGATCATATCGATGAAGTAATCGCGATCATTCGAAAGTCTCCTGATACTCCAACCGCATCGACGAATCTCCAAAAGAAGTTTGGACTCACAGTGATCCAGGCAACTGCAATCCTCGAGATGCGCCTTCAGCGTCTCTCTGGCCTCGAACGAAAGAAGGTTGAGGAAGAGCTCGCAGAAGTGCAGAACACCATCAAGCGTCTCAAGAAGATTCTTTCTTCTGCAAAGAATATTCTTGAAGTGGTACGCGCAGAGCTCGTTGAAATTGCTGATAAATATGGCGATGATCGCCGCACGAAGATCGTGAAGGGTGGCGTGAAGAATATTTCTGTCGAAGATCTCGTACCGGATGAGGAATCCGTACTCGTACTCACGCAGGGCGGCTACGTGAAGCGTACGAATCCGGATGAATACAAGATCCAGAAGCGCGGCGGTGTCGGCGTGATCGACATGTCCACGAAGGAAGAAGATGTCGTGACGCACTTCTTGAGCGCATCAGCTCATTCAGACCTCCTCTTCTTCACTGACTACGGCAAGGCATACCAGATGAAGATGTACGAAGTGCCAGAAGGAAAGCGCGCGACCAAAGGAAAGTCCATCATGAACTTCTTGCCGCTCGCCGGGGATGAGAAAGTTGCATCGGTACTCGCTGTGCCGAAAGGCGC
>JARIGM010000029.1 GCA_029288865.1 Candidatus Kaiserbacteria bacterium | reverse complement strand
GCCGCGCCCAGATGGAGCGCCCCATGTGCGTGAGTTTCTGTGGCGCATATATGCCCCCGCGTCTCGCACGCTTCTATGAAAGAGCATGCAATTGTCGGCTCCCAAATATGGTTCGGTGTGATGGTAAAAAAGCGGGCGGGTGTAAGGGAACCATTTAAGCGGGAAGGGGATGAAGCGATGGATAGGCTCAAGCATCAATACACCGCGAGCGCTTTCAACGTGCTTGTTGATAACAGCGGGAGGTATCACAACACAATCCTCTCCTTTTTCTTCGATTATTTTTCTCACATTTAGTGACTTGCCAAGCAGGACATCTTTGCACTCTTGCCAAGAAACGGTCACGCAGGTTGCGTCGTGCGCTTTTGCGAACTCGTACTGCACTTCTATGCGGTTGAGAAGCGACGCGTCATCGGCATCTTGCGTCGTGATCCATTCGCCCTTGGCGATCTTGAAGCCGTAGTTTCGCGCCGCGTAGCCAGCATTGATGTCATAACCGCGCCAGTTGGTGCGGCGTTCTGGTTTGAGTGGGTAGAGATGATACGAAACCCGAGGGTCCTTATCTGCAATTTCTTTTACTACGGCGGCTGTGCCGTCGGTCGAGAAGTCGTCTACAACGATGATCTCAAGATTCTTGTAGGTTTGATCCTGCATCGAGCGGATAGCCCGCCCCACACGCTTTTCTTCGTTATAGACCGGTATCACGACCGAAATAAGCGGCTCTTCCATTAGTTTGATACTATCATCGTGCAAATAAATAAACCACTTGTGTCAAGTAGCGCAGGTGGTATATCGTGCCTGTGGTTACGCTTTTATTTTTTACATCCTTTTATGCACCTATCCCTTAATCGAGCGGGAATTTTCGCGGGCATTCTTATAGCGAGTTGTGCAGTATTTGCCACCGCAGCATTAGCAGACATAATTGCAGGGCAATCCACTACTGGCTCCTCGAATGTCATTTCATACACGCAGCTCTCGGTGGTTAAACCTGCAGATGCGGCCCAAGGAGACCTTCTTTTGGCGGCTATTTCAGTTTTGGGAGGCTCTATGGCAAATGTTACTCCTCCGCAGGGATGGACACTCATCAGC
>JARIGM010000002.1 GCA_029288865.1 Candidatus Kaiserbacteria bacterium | reverse complement strand
CGACTCCTATTGATCGCTTCCAATTTCTTCGCCAACATGTCAGCGTGCGATTCATCTTCTGTCGTAAAGAGATCAAATGCATCGCGTGCATCTCCCATGCGACTCGCTGCATTCACGCGCGGCGCGATCATGAATCCGATGTCATCTTCGGTCAATGATCGCTGCGTCACGCGCGCAATCTTACACAACTTCTGGAAACCGATGCGCGGCGACTTCCGCATCACCAGCAATCCGTATCGTGCGATCACTCGATTCTCCCCGGTGAGCGGTACCATGTCTGCGATCGTCGAAAGGCCGGCCATATCAAGCAGCCACTTCTCCCATCCTTCTTTTATTAGTTCTCGACCAACGAACCCGACTGCAAGAATCGCGCATACTAATTTCCACGCAACGCCGCCGCCGCAAAATTCTTTATACGGATACGTCTCACCTTCTTGCTTCGGATCCACGATCGCAAACGCATCGGGCAAAACTTCTCCCGGCAAGTGATGATCCGTGACGATCACTTCCATGCCAAGCGAATTCGCGAATTCGACACCTTTCACATCTGCAATGCCACAGTCGACCGTGATTACCAGACACGCACCTTCATCAAAAAGTTTTTGTAGCCCTGTTTCATTCAAACCGAACCCTTCGAGATGACGATGCGGAATGTAGTTTACAAAATTCGCACCTGCTTTTTTCAGGAAATCATGCATCACGACTCCACCCGGGATACCGTCGCAATCATAGTCGCTCCACACCGCAATCTTCTCTTGTGTCTCGATCGCCTGCGCAATACGCCGCGCAGCCTTCTCCATATTCTTCATCAAAAGTGGGTCGCCGATATGCGTTTCATATGAGGGTGAAAGAAACGCCTCAGCATCCTCAGCAGTAGTGATGCCGCGGCGAGCGAGCAGCCCAGCAGTCAGGTCGTCATATGCGGCAAGCGACGCACGAACAGATTCATCGATAGGATCAGGCAAAGAAAGCATCAGACCTTGATTGTATCAAATGCGGCGCGGTATCCTAAGGATATGGACCACCCTGACTCAGAAACCGTATTCGCAAAGATTATCCGCCGTGAGATACCAGTAGAAGTAGTGTACGAAGATGAGAAAACGCTCGCCTTTCTCGATGCACACCCGAACCATCCAGGGCACACGCTCGTCGTGCCAAAGCAATGGTCCCGCGACCTTCTAGAAATGGATGCTGATACGCTTCAGGCATACATAAGAACCGTTCAGAAAGTGGCTATTGCCGTAAAAACAGCAATGAATGCAGACGGCATCAATATAGATATGAATATCGGTGCGGCTGCCGGCCAAGCAGTATTCCATACGCACTTCCACATCATTCCGCGATATGAAGGCGATGGATTCAAGCACTTCCCGCAATCCGAATACAAACCGGGCGAAATGGCTGAGGTCGCCGCAAAGATCCGTCCTCTTCTGAAATAAATTAGAAGCTATCTACTGCGAGATTACGTCGAGACCCGGCAGTGTTCCCTTTGCCAAGAAGTCGAGCATAGCCCCGCCGCCGGTGGAGATGAATGAGAAATGCGCAGCAACACCCATCTCTTCAATTGCCGCCACAGTGTCACCACCGCCTACAATACTAAATGCGCCGCTTGCAGCAATCCCTTTTGCGAGTTCGAACGTGCTGCTAGTAAACCCGCTTTCGTATTTTCCGAGTGGACCATTCCAAAGAACCGTCTTTGCCGTGCGGATATAATCCACGAGCATCGCAGTCGTCTTCGGGCCATCATCGAGAATTGCCTTATCAGCAGGAATAGCATCGACACCACATGTCTGCGCCGTTTCTGGAGTTCCATCAAGTGGTCCGACGATCGCATCAAGCGGTATAGCAAGCTTCCTATTATTTAAAAGATTCTTTATTTCCTTCGGGTCGGCATTCGACACGAGCGAGATACCTATATCCCGACCCATCGCCTTTACGAAATCATTCCCAAGCGCGCCGCCCACGAACACGCGATCATATACATCCAAAAGCTTGAGAAGCACCGGTTCTTTTGTGGAGAACTTCGCGCCGCCGATGATGGCAAGCGCAGGATTTTCAGGCGAAAGTGCCTTGGAAAGCTGGCGAACCTCTTCTTCCACTTGCAACCCGGCATATGCAGGGAGAAGCGTCGGAACACCGACAACTGACGCATGGACGCGGTGACACACGTCGAACGAATCCTCAACGAATACATCGGCAAGCTCTGCAAGCTCGCGCGCAAACTCCGCATCATTTTTTGTTTCCCCTACGTTTCGTCGGAGATTCTCCATCATGATCACATCACCACCACGCATCGCCCGAATGGCAGCGCGCGCTTCCGCTCCGACTGTCACGCGGCACCACTTGAGCCCTGGCACGAGTAGCTTCATCGCTTCATACACTGGCTCCAAAGTCTCTGTTCCCGCTTCGCCGATATGTCCGATCAGCACGACCTTTGCCCGTTCCTTCCGGAGATACTCAATGGTTGGAATAGCTTTTCGCAATCGGAATGAATTCGCTACCTTGCCATTCTCAACCGGCACATTCAGCGCCGCTCGCACAAGTACGGGAATATCTGCAAGCGCAGGAATGTCACGGACAGTCTTCATATCAGTACAATGCTTTCACTAAGCGACTAAACGTATCAGCGTCGACGCTTGCATGCCCGACCAAGAACCCATCGACACCTGTGCCGCTTGCGAGTTCGCGTGCATTGCCCGGCTCAATAGAGCCACCATAAAGGATTGTTGCTTTCTCAGCTCCGCGGCCAGGCAAGTATTCGCTCAACACTTTTCGTATGTACAGCACCATTTCACCCAAGTCAGCAGGAGTGATGGCCTCTGCAGCCGTCTTTCCGATTGCCCAGATCGGCTCATAGGCAATGACTGTCTGCATTCGTTCTTTTTGCGAGAGCGGGGCGAATACTGCGGCAATCTGTGCGCGCAGGCCGGAAAGATATCGTGCATCTTGGTCGCGTTCTTTCTCACCGATGCACAGTATCGGCTTCAGCCTGTTCGCGAGCGCGTGGCGCACTTTTTCAGCAATCATCTCGTCAGATTCGCCCATTGCACGACGCTCTGAGTGACCAAGTATCGCATAGGAAGCTCCAGCATCAGCGAGTGCCGCAGCAGTGAGTTCGCCAGTCGCTGCGCCTCCAGTTGAGAGGGATACGTCTTGCGAAGCAAACTCTACTTTTGAACGATTGCCTACAGCAAGCATTCCGAGGTATGGAGCTGGCGGAGCGATAACTACTTGAACGCCTGCATGACCTCCGACCCGCTTCGCTGCAGCGAATATCTTCTTAGCTTTTTCTGATGATTGCACGTACGCTTTCCAGTTTCCGACGATGAGCATTACGTACAGGATACCACGTGCTTATTGCTTCTGACGCCAATCCACGAACTCGTATTGAGTTGAGACAGCAGGGGTGAACGGTGGCGGATCAGTAGCGAGCTTGCGATCGAAGGAATCGATGCGCGTCGTATATCCCGCTGTTTTCGTTCCGTTCCCGCATCCGTATGAATTTCCCGGGTAGCTCCATTGCGTACCGGTTCTGAGGTTCGAGATTGTCGACCCGTGAATCGTGAGCGTTCCTTTCACGTTATTCCCCACGCCGCAGGTGTAGAGGTTTATGCCGAATGCTCCTCCCTGCGCCACGAATATCCCATTGAGCGTCAGGTCGTCCGGCGCATCGGGCGTGATGAGGATATCGTTCGCGCTGATAGCCGTCAGCCCGGAGACGCCGCTCGCATTACTATAAGTAATAGCCCCCGGCAACATGATGTTCGGCGTGAAGCCGGTGTCCACGACATCAGCTGCGACGACCGTTATCTTGCTCGGTATCGCACCTTCGATCCACGCATTGTCTTCCACGAACACGAGTCCGCAACCAGATGGAATGGTATAGGTGCCGTAGAGAGACTCACTTTGGATCTGGGTGTAATCGGTTTGACCATTGCCATTCGGGTTATGGATTCCTACGGATGAATTGCCTTTGGTTTTTGTGACTTTATATACAGTGATCGTACCATTGCTGTTGAAAACGAGATGATATCCCAAGCTCGCATTTCTGCCGCTGGTGCCAGTACTATATCGAGCGAAATAAAGACCCGATGATTGCGCAATAGCTTTGAGGTTAGAGAAATTCGCAGCAATCGCAGCAAAATCGACTTGAGGTGACGGATAGCTCCACAAGTTGGAATTCGGACCTGCACCAAATACGCCCGGCTCGCTTTGATCTGGGCTACATCCGAAGTCGCTCGTACAAGTCCATGAAGAAAGCGAGCTTGTGACGGGAGCGTTCGCCGTCCCATCCATACGCACGCCACCATTTGAATGATACGGCCCCGAGATAATACGATCTGATCCTGCCCACACGCTGTCGTTCACAATGTATGAATACTGCGCCACGGTCGGCTCAGCATATCGTGCGAATAGTGTCGCTGATCCACTATTATCTGTAGGCGTTCCTTTTGAGGTGAGATCGATTGATGTGAGTTGCCCGCATGACATATTGCCGGTAATCGTGAGCGAGATGTTACCCGCAGTCGATCCTTCTGGATCTTTATACGTTATAGAATAAGGCCCACTTGCGGCTGTGCCATTTTTCAGGTCGGTTGGAAAGTGCGCGAGGTGCCACCGATAATATTCGAGCCCCGCTTCTGCAATCGCGAGTCCCTCACTCTTCCCTGTTAACGACGCCTCGAAACGATTTTGTGCGAGCACGAATCCGGAAAGTGCAGCCAAGACGCCGACAAAGATCGATCCGAAAACGATTGCCATCAACATGATATATCCTCGGTTTTTCATAATCAGCGTAAGTTACGGAGCGTCGCGCTTCCAACCAGTGTATACGGTGTCGGGGAGCGGTTAGGGTCCACATCAATCTTAAGCGTCGCAACGATAGATGCTACTTGTGACACATCTATCGTGCCGCTCAGCGTATTCCCGTCTACATCTGAATACTGAAATACGGGCAGTGAATTCGTGTTTCTAACATAGGTGGCGATCGTGCTGGTCGACTCCTGCTGACCCGCGTACGAAGGAGGGTTTCCAGTCGATTTCGTAACTCCTTCGTACAAAGTCCCTTTGGACAAATACAGACGTATTTTCTCGACGGTCCCATCACTATTCGTATCAGCATAGAACGTCATCGTTGAAGTTCCTGCTGCCGCAATCGGATACGAGCCGTCATCACCGTATGATGCCTCACGTACATTTTGCAACGCGATCTGCAATCCTCGCTGTGCGCTCTGTACGGCAGTACTTTCTTGAAGCACATAACTGTTCGTTCGGTATACGTACACGATCAGCATGGAGAGTGTCACGCCCACGAGCGCAAGTATCGAGACAAAGACGATCGTCTCTACGAGCGTGAACGCCCTATTAGAATGATGCGTTGTAGAAGGCATGGCCTGAGACGGAAACGTTATTGATCGTAGCTGTAGTATAGCCGGTCTTTGACAGATTGATGCTGTAGTCCGATGCAGAAGTCAACGAACCGAAGTACGCGGTACCGCACGAGGAAGTGATCGCTGTCTTCGAGTATCCAGTTCGCGACAATGTGACCGATGCTCCGGGAACAATTGCACCAGAACTATCTGTAACCGTCACAAGGATAGAATTAGTAGTCGCCGTACCGAGTATTAAGGACTCGGACAATGACGCTCCGGCAGACAATGCGAATGGCGGCGCATTACACGCGTCAGTCACATCGTAACCGGTTACGTTCAGCGTATATGAATCCCATTCGAGGGAAAGATTACTCGTGCCGGTATTGTCGGTCGTTCCGCTGGTCGTTGTCTTGTATATTGGTGCTCCCGCACCAGTCGAACCGATCGTCTTAGCACCCATAAGCGTAAATGAGACGTTCGGAAGCGGCGTCGGTCCCGTGCGGGATGACAAGCTCCACCCGGTCACCAACGGACGCGCCGATGGATCGGATGTCGTAAGGGTCGCGGAAATCGCAAGTGAAGGGTACGTTGAAGTGGAGATCGAAGAAAGATTTATTGGAAACACGGTAAACCCTGTAGCATTGCCCGGGAGCGCCGTATCTGGCACGAGCGCTCCAGTCGAGTCTACGACATGCAGCGTAACCATAGTGCCAGCCGGAAGTGTCGTGGTTGCCATAAGCATCCCCCACGAAGAAAGATTGGCAGGCGTATATACCGTAGACACCGCCGTACCACTCGATGAATAGCTGCCTGAGCTTCCGGAAAGCGTGAGCGTATTTGAAGAAAGTACGATATTCGACAGAGAAGCGAGCTTAGATCCGTCCGCAAACGAATCGCTAAAAGTACTCGTCGCGATCGGTAAATAGGTACGGAGCGTCAGCGCACCGAGTACGTCGATCGCGAATGTACTGCTCGTGGTCTGATTCTTCACCACCGTGAGATACCCAGGTGTTGGATTCTGATTCGTGGAATCGCGGAGGTAAGTCTGGGCAGTCGAATAACCAGACTTGCTCACTGTAACTTGATATTGCGTCGAGGTTGCAGCACCAGGAAGATATACCGTACCAGTCGAATCAGAGAAGGTCGTAAGGTCGACGGTCGGAGACGTGCTCGCATTGACGATATGCACCGTTGCTCCGGATACGGGAGAGCCGGTAGAGTTCACGACGAGCACTTGCAGCGTACCGCCGTTTACGCTCGTCTCCATACTCACGGGGGCATAGTTTGATACGAGGCTAATCGTGCGAAGCTTGCCGTTAAATGTATATGAGACAGTCACTTTGATGCGCTTGTAGTCCGTAGTGATGCTGTTCGTATCTCCAGCACCAGTTCCATCCGAAGGATCGTCATAGTAATCAATGAACGTGCGTACGCCATAACTTACGCCGTCTTCAGTTGTGGTCGCATTCTGCGGAATCGTGCCCGCAGGGATACCGCCAAGCGTGCCGACAGAATCATATGAGAGAGACCGGATATATTCCATCTGACTGTTCGCGATCGTCGTCGCAGCAGCATTTGATTTCATGAGTGAAGCCAACAGTGCAGATGCCCGGAGCGAGCCGAGCAAGCCGAGAAAGATCACGAGCATGAGCGCCGTTCCGACGATAACGTCGATGAAGGTCATGCCGCGGAGCGTGTTCATAGTGCTATGATACCGCATCGCACGCGAACACAGACTAAATCTTCGACGAGAGTGAGTAGATCGGCGCGATCATCGAGACGGCGAATACTCCCACGAACACGCCGATGAAAAGCATCAATACTGGTTCGATGATGGTCGAGAGATCTTTCGTACGGTCTTCCACATCTACCTCGTAATATTCAGCGACTTGGCCGAGCATGTCAGCAACCTTCCCTGTCTCTTCTCCCACTGAGATCATATCTCCGACGAATACCGGGTACAGTTTCGAATGATTCTCAAATGCCTTTGAAAGCGGCTCGCCTTTTCGTACAAGTTCCTCTGCTTCTCCTATCACCTTTCCGAACACATTGTCTCCAACTACTTCTTTTGTAATCGCAAGCGCGCTCAACATCTCGACACCAGAAGAAAGGAGCGAGCAGAGCGTACGCGCTGCGCGGGCGCTGAATGTCTCACGGACCAGCTCTTCGACGACCGGAAAATGCAACCCAGCAAACAAGAGTACATTACCGCCCAGCTTCGTACGGAAGAAATACAGAACGCCAAACGTACCGCCAATGACGAGCAGGAACACTATGATGGCGTTATGCGACATGAAATTAGAGAGATTGATGATCATTTGCGTGGCAAGCGGCAGCTTCGCGTGGAACTGTTCGAATGTTGAAGAGAGTGTCGGAACCACAAATATGAGCATCAAGATACCAATGATGAAGATCGCAAAGAGAATGATGCAGGGATAGATCATCGCACCTTTCACTTTTTTGATAAGTGCCTCCGATCGCTCCATCTGTTTCGCGATAATAGCGAGCGTTCCCGAAAGCGAACCTCCCTCCTCTCCCGCTTTGGTCATGGAGATGAAGAGCTTCGGGAATACCTTCGGATGCGCTTCGAGTGCCTCATGCAGCGAGCTTCCTGCTTGAATCTTTGTCGTGATGTCTGCCACCACTCCTTTAAGTGTCTTGTTCGTGGATTGTCGGTCGATCACAGACAACGCACGCGGCAAACTAAGCCCTGCTGAAAGCATGGCTGCGAGGTTTTTCGTAAACGTCACGAGCACTTCTGTCTTTACTTTTCCACTCCTGAGTGAGAGGCCCTTGAATGAACCTCCACCACCCTTACCGTTTTCAACGGATAATACAGTTCCGCCAGCTTTTTCAACTTGGGAATAGAGCGCGAAGCGCGATTCTGCTTCTAGATTCTGAACTTCTTCCTTCCCTTCACTTGTTCGAACATGGACGCGGAATTTCATGCAAAAAGTGTAGCATGCGAGCGAGTATGAAAACGGATTATTCAGATTATTTATGGAGAAACCGCAGGCCTGTTCGAGACCTGCGGTTCATGTGGCGTTTTCGCCTATCGTTTTGGACGGCTTTTTACCAGCCATAGGTACGTCCACCATATTCCCATTCCCACCATGATTATGAATGACGAGGAGTAGCAAGTAATCGTATACACTCCCCATAGTTTATTTCCGCTGAAAAATTCGATCCATGACATGATTGCACCTGCTGCTAGAGCATAGACAGCAAACGACCATGACCGAGAATTTTCTGCAAAAGAATTTGAACTTCTAGAGCAGAAATGAAGTACTCCCACTGCACCGGTAATAATCGCTCCCAGTGCTGCTGAAGATGATTGGTCCGCTAGGTCATTCATGTTGAGGAACAGGAGGTGGAAACACACACCCGCAATCCCAATTATGAGACCTATCCGTGCCAGCCCTGGCTCTTCGTCAACTCTTTCCATGTACGCCTCACTGATCATCCAGACTGATTCTGGATTCCTGAGCATATTATACACATTCAACTATATTTGTCAATATAAAACCCTCCGATTTCTTCGGAGGGCGTACGCCTTAGGTATGGTACTTGTAACGCTGCGGGTTCTTGTAGAAGGTTCCCAGGACCCAAACGGTCCCAAGTATACCCGCGATGATTACGAACCCAATGACTGCTTCAAGAATAGCTTGCCCCGACATATAGTCCTCCCTAGCTGGCTTAGATATAATAAACCTATTGTGAAAATTGTCAAACTCAACCGTATCTAGTCTGAAATAGCGCGAAGCACTTCCTCGAGCGAGGTAATCCCCCGAGTTGCCTTATAAATACCATCTTCGAGCATCGTAAGCATACCTTCTTTGCGAGCCTGCGCCTCGATCGCATCGATCGTCGCGCCATGGATGATGAGATCGCGAATAGTCGCCGAGACAGAGAGCACCTCGTGGATGCCCATACGGCCATGGTAGCCACTGTCCGACTCGCTTGTCGCCTTCGGATGATAAAACGGCAGATTGTCGAGCTTCGTGTCTGGCTTTACGAGCTTCTCGTCAATCAGTGATTTCAATACTGCATCAAAATGATCTTGCGATGTGACCTTTTCACGAGCAACCTTATCGATCGCGTATTGTTCCTTACTATCGAGCAAGCGACGCACGAGACGCTGCCCCACGATCACGCGGAGCGTAGAGACGAGCAGGAACGGCTCAACACCCATATCGAGTAGACGCGGAATCGCACCTGCAGCTGAGTTGGTGTGGATCGTCGAGAGCACTAAGTGTCCGGTGAGTGCCGCGTTGATCGCAAGTGACGCCGTCTCGCTATCGCGGATTTCCCCCACCATGATCACATTCGGGTCTTGGCGAAGCAATGCGCGGAGTCCCGCAGCAAAAGTAAATCCGATTGCAGGATTCACTTGTGATTGATTCACACGTTTCATCTGATACTCGATCGGGTCTTCGATCGTGGATATGTTCACGTCCGGAGTATTTAAAATATCTAGCACCGTATAGAGCGTCGTCGTCTTACCCGAACCGGTCGGACCTGAGATGAGGATGATGCCCGTCGTCTGACGCGTCGCATTGTGGATTCGTTCCAATCCTTCTCCATGGAAGCCAAGCACTTCGAGCGTGAAGCCTTCGCCTGTCTCTCGCAAGAGACGCATCACGATCTTCTCGCCGTAATACACCGGCAAGAGCGAGACACGGAACGACACCTTGTCGCTCTCAGTCTCCATCTTGAATCGGCCGTCTTGTGGCAAGCGTTTCTCATCGAGCTTAAGATTTGAAAGTACCTTAATGCGGGCAGTAAGACCAGCCGCTGCCTGTTTTGGGAGCGTCATAGCGTCATGCAAGATGCCGTCGATGCGGTAACGCACAGCCACTTCTTCTTCCATCGGCTCGATATGGATATCCGATGCGCCTTGAATGATTGCGTGGCGCAAGAGTGTATCTACAATGCGCACGATCGGCAGATCTTCGGCCATTTTTTTAAGATCATCACCTGACACCTCTTCCCCGCTCGCGTCTTTCACGAGCTTTATTTTTCCTGCTTCGGTTGAGATGAGGTCGCCGAATTCTTCCTTGAGCGACTTCTGGTATTGCAACAGCGCGTGACGGATCGAATCTTCATCTGTAAGGCGCGGCAAGATCTTGAGGCCGGTCTTCTTGCGCACCGAGTCGATAGCCGGCAAGTCTTCAGTATCGAGCATCGCGACTTCGAGCGTATCCATGCCCTTTTTGAAGGCGATGATGTTATGCGTACGTGCGATTGGTTCAGGAATAAGTGAGAGAACTTCGAAGTCAACTTTCGCATCCTTGAGACTCATGAACGGAATGCCGAGTACATATGCCTTGATGCGGCGGAGTGCATCAGAGGAGAGATGCCCGTCTGAGACGAGCACGTCGCCAATCGACTGCTTCGTCTCTTTCGCTTTCGCATCGGCCGCGTCGATATCCTTTCGAGACACGAGTCCCGAGTCGAGAATAAAATTCTTCAGTTCGCTTTCAAGAACATGCATAGTGCCTTTAATGAAAGTATAGCGCGCCTAATGCAAAAGCCAGCAGTTTATACAGATACTAAGAATTGACGCACCCCTCTTATATATGGTATATATTAGATACCTGAAATGTCCGCACCTGCGGGCATTTCTTTGTTCAAAGCCGTGCGGAAACCATTTATATATCGTGCGAACAATTAAATATCGGACCTATGTTGGATCTCAAAACAATACAATCTGTGCTCGGTGAGTTCGAAGACCGCGGAATCAGCCGCGAAACCATGATGGAAGCGATCGAATCAGCGATGGCGACCGCATATAAGCGCGAATATGGAAAGCGTGGCCAGATCGTGCGCGCTATGCTCGACATGAATACCGGCACCGTCGGTTTCGAACAAGTGAAGACTATCGTGGACGACACGATGGTTCGCTTCCCTGAGGAAGGCGAGGAACTCCCTGAGGAGCATCACGAACCGGCTGAGGGCGAAGAGGAAGGCAAGCTTCCGCCATTCGACCCTGAAAAGCACATGCTCATCGAGGACGCACGCCGCATCAAGCGCGACGCAGAACTCGGCGGCGAGATGGTATTCCCTCTTGAGCCACAGGACGATTTCGGCCGCATCGCAGCTCAGACAGCAAAGCAGGTCATTATCCAGAAGATCCGTGAGGCTGAGAAGCTCTCCGTTCTTGATGAATTCGGCACTAAGAAAGGCGAGATCGTATCAGGAATCGTGCAGCGCATGGAACGAGGCTCTGTTTTCATCGACCTCGGCCGTGCAACCGGCATCATTCCGTACGAGGAACAGATTCCTGGCGAACGTTTCCGCACGGGCGAGCGTATCCAGGCGTATCTTTACGCCGTAGATGAAGGATTCCGTGGCGTCTACCTCCGCCTTTCCCGTTCTCATCCACGTTTCCTCATCAAACTCTTCGAGATGGAGGCTCCTGAACTCGCATCAGGCGCTCTCGAAGTGAAGGGTGTTACGCGCGAACCAGGCAGCCGCACGAAGATCGCTATCGCATCGACCGATCCGCACGTCGATCCAGTCGGATCACTCGTCGGTCAGCGTGGTGTCCGCGTCTCGACCGTCATGGCAGCGCTCGGTGGCGAGCGCATCGATATTATCGAATGGTCTGAAGATCAGGCAGCATTCATCAAGGAGGCGCTCTCCCCTGCTACCGTCGTGAGCGTTGAGCTCGATGAAGCAGATCATCGCGCAGTCGTCACCGTGACTGAAGATCAGCAGTCGCTCGCGATCGGACGTGGCGGACAGAACGTTCGTCTCGCGGCGAAGCTCACCGGCTGGAATATCGATATCATCTCGATCGGCGGACAGAATGTCGGAGAAGCTGAAAGCACTGACGAGCCAGCTATCGATTCAAGCGACTCAGCCATGGATGAAGCTGTAGACGAAGGATCAGTCGAGCTCGCGCAAGCGCTTGCGGATGTCACCGTCGGAGACGACATGCCTGAGGTAGATGGCGCAGAAGGTCTCACCGAACAGAACATGATGGTCGCAGAAAACGATCCACAATCCAATGAGCTTCCAGCTGAGGAGGCGAGCATCATGACAGATAACAGTAGTCTCGCGGATGCTGAAGAAGCACGCGACGAGACCAGCGAGACAATCGCTGACGACGCGTAATATACTCTCTGTATATGAACTTACTTCACGACATCGCACCAGGTTCAGCAGAAAAGATGAACATTATCATCGAGATACCGAAGGACTCGAAGAATAAGTACGAGATCGATAAGGAGACGGGGTTGATCGCGCTTGATCGCGTGCTCCACACCGCGCAATCATATCCATTCGACTACGGCTTCGTGCCGCAGACGCTTTGGGACGATGGCGACGCGCTCGACGTCGTACTTCTCACGACGCAACCGCTTCTTCCCGGCATCCTCGTCCATGCTCGTCCTGTCGGTATCCTTCCGATGGTAGACGGGGGCGATAAGGATGAGAAAGTGCTTGCTGTTCCGACCAGTGATCCTCGCTTCGCGGATATCAAGGATATCAGCGACGTGAACAAGCATACGCTCAAGGAAATAAGCCATTTCTTTCTCACGTACAAGCAACTCCAGAACAAGGAAGTTACTGTTGCTGAGTGGCAGGGCAAAGCAGAAGCAGAAGCTGCTTTTGCGCGGGCGTGCCAGATGTATCAGGAAAAGAAATAACTCGTAAGGAGGTATAAGCATTAAAAAAACACCCAACCAATTCACGGTTGGGTGTTTTGCTTTATTCATCGTCGGAAGTGTCGATCTCAGAGAGCTCTTTCGCTTCTTTCTTGAGACGAGCAGCATGGCCCCATGCCTCCTGCGCACGCTCTAAAAACCCGGAATGTTTTGGCGCAAGAAGATCTTCAGCCTGCACCGCATCTGCTTCCCACATATTCGCGTGGTCAATGAGTAAATACTGCGCTGACTCGACCGTCATGCTTGTGGATCCAACTCGTACAGCCGATGCCAAAACCTTCGTGAGCAAGTCCCCAAGCTCTCTCGCTTGTTTTAAAGGAATGGGAGTTGAGGTGAGAATAGTGCCGTTATCGAGATGCACGATGGTCTGATATCTCGAACCCGGATAGCCGTCATTACGATCGTGGTTATGGTCGCCATTTTGCGTCATCTGAGAACCTCCTTATGTTCAATTGCCTACTGTTAATTATGATATGGCGTATAAAATTAGTCAAGTTTTCTTTTGCCTCGTGGTGAGAGTATCGCTCTTCTGGTTTCGGCTATACTAAGAATATGAAGCTCATCTATGCCCGAATCGCAGGACTGATGCTCGCAAGTGGATACTTTCTCCACTACGCATTCACGCCAAACGATTGGCACGCGATCGACATCGTGAATCTCATCTTCCATGAAGCAGGCCACACGATATTCTTTTTCTTAGGAGAATATATGCGAGTGCTTATGGGCTCTGGATTTCAAATCTTATTGCCGCTTAGCATCGCGCTTTATTTCTTTCGTACGCGCCAACCGTTTTCCGGTGCGATCTGCCTCATGTGGGCCGGCCAGAACCTGATCAACGTATCAGTATACGCAGGTGACGCGATTGCCATGCAATTGCCGCTCCTCGGTGGAGACGCGGTGATTCATGATTGGAACTATCTCCTCTATCACGCACACATTCTTCAGTTCACGCCCATCATCGCGCATGCGCTCTATAGTCTTGGAGTTTTTACGATTCTCCTCGGCATCATGTTCGCCGCTTGGTTCATTTGGCAGGAATATGCCCGCCGTACATCCAATCACGAACTTCTTTCAGTTCAGCAATAAGCTTTGGATCAGTGATCGGCGTGAAGCGAGGTATTGATACGCCACCCTTCACCACATTTCCGATAAACATCTCGAGCGGCCGGCAATTATAATCAGCAGGCACGAGCCAATCATTCCGATAGAGCGAACGGTATATCACGAGCAGGGATCCGTCTTCAGTGTGCTTCCCTATCCCCACGACCTCATACATATAGTTATGCGGTTCGCCCTGCGGATCGTGCTTATGGTGCATGTAAAAACCTTTTTCCGGGACCCGATCGTCATTCATGCGCCAAGTATATCAAAACGAGTCAATGATATAATTCAATTATGGATCAACCTTCCCCAGAAATTCCCGAAGCGCCAAAAGATAGCATGACTATCGAACAACCGACGATACGTCGCAATGCGTCGTGGGGTGCGATCATTTCGATCGTCATCATTCTTCTCATGGTGGTCGTAGGTGCATTCTATGCATGGGGCCAACGGCTAGCAGAACTTCGTGCAGCGCGAGCAGCACAACAGCCACAATCGGTGTCATTCTAGTTTCGATACTGTCCACCTCGTGCTTTAGCGAGCGATTTGGTAGTATTCGTTAGTATGAAAAACACTTCTAGAAATTCAGGGAATCTCACGCCTTCGAACATGCTCGTGCCGATCGTGCTCGAAAAGTCGCAGTTCGGCGAACGTTCATACGACATATACTCGCGCCTCTTGCGAGACCGCATCATTTTCCTCGGCGGCGGTATCGATGATGACGTGGCAAATCTCATCATCGCGCAGCTCCTCTTCCTCGAATCTGAAGACCCGAAGAAAGACATCTTCCTTTATATAAACTCACCGGGCGGCCACGTGCACTCAGGTCTTGCTATCGTCGATACGATGAATCACGTCAAACCAGACGTTGCGACCGTTTGTGTCGGTATGGCTGCATCGATGGGCTCGATCATCCTCGCCTCAGGTGCTAAGGGCAAGCGTTTCGCCCTTCCGAACGCTGATATCATGATTCATCAGCCGCACGGCGGCGCCGAAGGCCAGGCAAGCGACATCGAGATCAGCGCAAAGCGCATCATCTCGCTCCGCGGACGCCTTAATAAGATCCTTGCTGAGCGCTCGGGCCAGCCACTCGAAAAGGTTGAACGTGACGTCGACCGCGATTTCTACATGAACGCAGACGAAGCGAAGAAATACGGCCTCGTCGACCAGGTATACAAGGTAAAATAAGGGCGATTAGAATAGCCGGGCAATATGTGGTACCGTGTGGCCACATATGTCTATCAAGCTCGTCTTAAGCCTTTTAGCGCTGTCTGG
>JARIGM010000017.1 GCA_029288865.1 Candidatus Kaiserbacteria bacterium | reverse complement strand
TCCCTAAATGACGGGACGCACCGGCTCTTTTGTTTTTCTTCAACTGCTTACTACATCGATTGAATAATTCGCCAACGGAAATAGGTTCGCAACCTTTTCTTCAAAGAGATTCGATTCTTTGGAGATAAGAAAGTGCAGCTTTCCTTCTCCTGAGAGATCGAATCTGGCTGCAACTTCCTCTGCCACGGCATGAGCGGGATCGATGATATCTATATTTCCAAAATATCTTTCTGTTACCTTACGTATGGAGCCTGAGACGAACGGATAATGAGTGCAACCCAGGATAACCCCGTCGTATTCCTCATCTGCCTTGGATCCCAGGGCTTCGTCAAGAATATTTTCTATCTTATCTTCCGATGAGCCGAATTCTATCGCGCTCGCTAGATTTACAATTGCCAAGGAATCTACTTGAGCAATACTCTTGAAAGCCTTTTCGTATAAGTTTGCCTTCACTGTGGCAGGTGTAGCCAGCAACAGGAGTCGCTTACCTCTAGATTCTTTAAAAGAATTCGCTGTTGGCCCGCTCATTTCAATGAATGGCATGTTGTCTGCTGCTCCAGCCAATACTGACGAAGAAATGCTGTTACATGCTGATACGAGATGGGTTACTCCTCGCGATGCAAGTAGTTCCACCCCTCTATGAGTGAGTTCCATTAATTCTGCAGGAGACTTTGTGCCATACGGCGCATTCGCGATATCGCCCAAATATGTAATATCAGCGGAAGGAGCTATCTTACGTAGAGCAGCCAGGACTGTAAGCCCTCCTGAACCAGAATCGAAGAGTCCGATCATGGTTCCTATAACTAAGCATTAGACGTCGAGGTTTGCGAGCTTCGCATTCGACTGGATGAACGCCTTGCGACTCGGCACATCAGTGCCCATGAGCATGTCGAAGATTCGATCCGCTTCAGACGCGTCCTCCACGGTCACACGCTTGAGCACACGACCCTTCGGATCCATAGTCGTTTCCCAGAGCTCGGATGCATTCATCTCGCCGAGACCTTTGTATCGCTGGATCGTGATCTTCGCTTTCTTTGCAGTAGTGGCGACGACTTCTTCGCCCTCAGCGTCCTCTTCACCTTCCCCTTCTGACGCATCAGCGACTTCTTCATTGCCGATGATCTTGAACTTTTCTTCGTCAGAGTAAGCATAGAAGGTTTCCTTGCCCCGCTTGATCTTGTAGAGCGGTGGTTGTGCGATGTAGATAAAGCCGCCATCGATGACTGCGCGGAAATGACGATAGAAGAGCGTGAGGAGCAGCGTGCGAATGTGAGCACCATCCACGTCGGCATCGGTCGCGATGATAATTGTATGATAACGAAGCTTGCTGATGTCGAACACGTCGCCGATCGCCGTTCCCAGCGCGACTACGAGGTTCTTGATCTGCTCGCTCGCGAGCATTTTATCCAGACGCGCACGCTCGATGTTGAGAATCTTTCCACGAAGCGGAAGGATCGCTTGCGTACGGCGATCGCGCCCCATCTTTGCTGAACCTCCTGCGGAATCTCCCTCCACCACGAAGAGCTCAGATTCAGATGCGTCCTTGGTTTGGCAGTCTGCGAGCTTGCCCGGAAGGGTCATGCCTTCGAGTGCGCCCTTACGGAGGATCGAGTCCTTCGCAGCTTTTGCAGCCTTGCGAGCCTTGAGCGCGAGAAGCACTTTGTTCACGATCGCCTTTCCATCATCTGGATTCTCCTCAAGGAATGTGGAAAAAGCGCCGGAGAATACCGTATTCGTTGCGCCTTGCGCTTCAACTGATCCGAGTTTTCCTTTCGTTTGTCCTTCGAACTGGATCTCGGGCATTTTAATAGATACCACTGCAGTGATGCCTTCGAGCACATCATCACCCGTAAAGTTCTCATCGCTTTCCTTGAGGATTCCTACTGAGCGCGCATAAGTATTGAGCGTACGAGTGAGCGCGGTCTTGAAACCGGTGATATGCGTACCGCCTTCTACGTTGTATGTATTGTTAGCGAACGCGATGAGTCGAGGTGTCGTGTCGTCTATATATTGGAGAGCAATTTCCACCATCACCCCATCCTGCTCTTTTTCCGCATAGAAAATATTCTTCTGTACCGGTGTCTGATGCTGGTTGTAGAAAGCCACAAGAGAACGGAGGCCATTTTCGAAATAGAACGTCATCGACGGCGCGTCGAGATTCAGGTCGCGCGTGTAGAACACACCTTCAGAATCCACCATGCCTGCCTCACGTGCATCGATGATGGTCATGCGCGTTCCTTTCACGAGATATGCCTGCTGACGGACATGGCCGACGATCTTATCCCAGTTCCAGTTGATGCCATCCTTGAAGATAGTCACATCCGGCTTGAAGAATACGACTGAGCCCGTGTTCTTCGTCTTGCCGACTACCTTGACCTTCGCTTGCGCGACGCCAATCTTGTACTCCTGCATGTGCACTTCGCCGTCCTTGTGCACCATGACCTTCGTATGCTCCGAAAGCGCGTTTACCACCGATGCACCCACGCCGTGGAGACCGCCGGACACTTTGTATCCGGATGCTTCACCGCCGAACTTGCCGCCAGCATGGAGGGTCGTCATGATCGTCTCAAGAGCAGAGACTTTCGTCTTCGGATGGATGCCGACCGGAATACCGCGACCGTTGTCAGTCACGCGCACATATCCGCCTGGAAGGAGTGCGATCTCGATGTCGTCAGCGAACCCGCCCATCGCTTCGTCGCGTGAGTTATCGAAGATTTCCCAGATCAGGTGATGAAGACCATCGGGACCAGTGGTACCGATGTACATGCCCGGACGCTTGCGAACCGGCTCGAGACCCTCGAGAACGGTAATCGAAGATGCATCATATTCATTGCTTTTAGCAGCGGCCTTTTTGGTCGTAGAATCGTTTGCTTTTGCCATATCTTGCTCTTAGTATAGCACATTTGGGACCGCAATATCGGGCTTACTTTTTCTTAAGATACTCGAACAATTCGCCCGATAACCTTTCAACCTTGGCTATATCTGTAACCCCGGCCTTCATGGCTGCACGCTTTGTTAGCTGACGAACGGCCTCTTGTTGCACAGGTTCAGGGTAGGATTCAAGTCGCGACATCACGGGCACTAATGGTTGAGCCACATCCCCTGGCGACATCGCAAAAGAAGTGTCCATATCTTTCAATTGGCTTCCGGCCATCACCTCGAAGGTCGACAAATCAACATCTCCTGTACTTCCTGCAATTGCCTCTCTGACCAGCTCTTCTTTTTCACCGGGAATCTCTAGCTTAGCTTCGCGGATTTGTCGCTGCAATTCTGCCATGCGCTCATAGACCGCCGTCTTTACACCATCGTATTCGCTAATCTTAAGAATCCCATATTTATCCTTTGCGGTAGTATCAATACCGATATCCTCGAGTTTCTGTTTGAACTCTGGACTCATGCTTTTCCAAGCGTGCAGTTCGGCGACTGGAGCTTGAAGCGTTGAGTGTGCGATGGAGTCATCACGCCATTCCGCAGTCTCGGCCTTCTTTGCGTCAGAATTGATAAGGTCTTCCTCTTCCTCTTGCGTCAAAGACCCCTCTTTACTCATCGCCGCATCAGACATGCGATCATGGTCTTCTCTCGCTTCGCGAGCATCCGTTTCCGCAACACTCATTGAAGCAGATTCTATTCGAAGCGACTCCACCATAAAATTCGCATCATCAAGTTGTTTCTGCAGATCTGCGATTTTCTGTTCTGCCGGACTCTTTTCCCGTTCTTGAGTGCCGGTGGACGGCGTTTCATGATTCATGTCAGTGTCATTAAGGCTTATTTCTTTACAGATACAGTATACATCAAAAAACCGTCCGACTCGCAAGGAGCCGGACGGCATTATTTAGGCCACGAAACAGAGATGACTGTCGGGCCCGATCTTTAAGCCCGCTCCCCAACTGCCCAGACCCCGATCCGTCGTATCAAATGTTGTGACACGATGAATGGTACCTTTCTGGATCTTCGGGTTTATGTCCCGAATGATAAAGAAAAGGGTTTGCCTGAACGACCATTGCAACATATAAGCCGCAGCGAGATCATCGGGACAAAGCCGGAGCCCCACTTCGAGGCCGCGGTCCCGAATCTCGGCCGGCAGAGCACCGGTCTTGAAACCCAGGTCACGAGGAGTAATCCGAACGACAGCAACTCGGCCAGGTTCGGAGAACTTGAAATGGGGGCCGGCGAGGAGCATCTTGATCGATGCCCCCACCACACCTCCGGCCTCTTCGACCGAAGTGATAAGCTGTTGGCCCGTTGACCACTTTCCTATCTCTGCGTGAGTTAGGGTATTCTTTTTTGCGCCATTGATGATTTGCTGCATTCTTTGCTGAATGCGAGCGGATGAGGACAGAAACATCCTGCATCTCCTTTGGAAAGAGCTGGCCGGAATTGGCAGTACATATTATATATTACGTACATGATTATGTCAATAATCATGTACGTTTTCTTTGCCTTACTTATGGAGTACCATGAACATATGAAGATTGCTCCATCCGGTGTTCCTTTCCTCATGTCGATCATCCTAGGGGTTCTTTTGATTCTCGGTATCGGAGCAAGCGGATACGGGTACTATCACTTCTCGCGCGAATTGGCCTCGACTCGTGCCGCGTATCAAGAACAGCTGACGGCGCGAGATACGATGCTCGCGAGCACGACCGCAGAACTCACTTCCCTGAAGCAAAACCTCACTACGGAACAGCAAAAGAATGCGTCGTACGGACAGCAGGTGGATACAATCACCAGCACTGTCGCTGATCTTTCGAAGCTCGCGACACTCGATCCGCAGTTACTCGCGAAATACTCGAAGGTGTATTTTTTGAATGAGAACTATGTGCCGGCTAGACTTGCGACCGTTACTCCGGAATTCGTATACGACAAGGGCCGCACGTACCAGTTCGAAGCGGACGCGCTTCCCTTCCTGAATCACTTGCTCCAAGATGCAGCTGCCGCTGATACCGGTCTAGAGGTGGTATCTGCTTATCGATCATTCGGAACGCAAGCAGCGCTGAAGTCGAGCTACAAGGTCACGTACGGCGCAGGCACTGCCAATAGCTTCTCCGCCGATCAAGGGTACTCTGAGCATCAGCTCGGCACCGCGCTCGATTTCACCACTTCCACGCTCGGCGCGAATTTCGCATCCTTCGATAAGACGAGCGCATATCAGTGGCTCATGGACAATGCATATAAATACGGATTCATCCTTTCGTATCCAAAAGGCAATGCCTATTACACGTATGAGCCGTGGCATTGGCGCTTCGTGGGCGTAAAGCTTGCGAACATGCTCCACACTGAACACGAGAATTTCTACGACCTTGATCAGCGCACTATCACGCCGTATCTCATCACCCTTTTCGATCCGCAATAGCCTGCTCTAGCTCGCAAGCAATTTCGGCAATACGTCTCCTTGCAGGAAATCCCTGATCAGTCTTGTCTCATGGGGGACGAAATGGTTCCCGCGTGCATCGCCCAAGTCGTAATAATGATTTTCCATCCATGACGCGACCGCGTGACGTCGCAAGCGGATTTCGAACCCGGTCCGGAGTTCTTCATCTGAGATAGGATTTGCAGTTTTATATCCGTCCAGGAAATATTTTACCCGTTCAAGGGACGGCTCTATCTCGTACTCTCCCATGAAGCAGCTGTAAAGAACCGCGCGTGCCAACTCTGTTGAGCGAGGCGCCATTTCGGCCTTTTCCCAATCGCACACCCCGATTATTTCCCTACTTTCCGAATCAATGAGGAGATTGCCCGGATGATAGTCGCCATGAACGAGCGTCGTATTCTCGAGCGAAGTATCTTCATTGAGGGTGGGTATGAGTTCCAATTTCAGCTCGATATATTCAAGAAAGTCTTTATCTGCCTGATCGATTTCAGGCTTGTCTTGTATGCGTCTCCGATATTCCTCCAGCGCACGCACCACTTCTTCTTTTGATTTATCTTTCCATTGGCGCCTCGTGAGAAATTCTGGAATATCATGGCTTCCAGACGCATGTATCTGCCCGAGCATAGATCCCATCGTTCGGTAATCCTCGAGAGAGTACTGATGCGTGCGATCGCTCTCAAGAAACGGGTAGACGCAGTATGAATCTGCATCGTAGCTCACGAATGACTCTCCTGTTCGCGTTTCGAGCATGCATACAGCAGGGATGCTGCGCGCGAACATGAGCTTCTCTACCCCCACAGTCTCAGGCAAGAATTCAAGAGTCTTCTTTCGTACCTGCTTTATGAAAAATTTCCCTTGTCCCGTGCTGAGCACATAGTTCTTGTTCAGGATACCCTCCGTGACATCCGAAAGTTCTTGTACTTCTCCGAGACCGTAATCCGCACAGAGTCTCTCGAGATGCTCGGGGTCCATAGCGCCAGTATACGATATGACGTCCGTGTCAAAAACTCAGGAATATTTCATAATCGCTTGAACTTTCCATTAACTCGAACCTCTATATTTGATATTGCTGACGATATGGTTTTGAGCCTGAGCCTGGTAACTCGTAGCTCGAAGGTTCGATTCCTTCCGTCAGCATGTGGCCATCCATAAATCTGTTGACAGCAAGAACACGCAGTAATAAAATATATGCACCAGGCTCAGCTGCCACACGGCAGTTACGAGCAAAAACCCGCAGGCTTAAAGTCTGCGGGTTTTTGCTTTCTTGACCATCTTTTAAACACTAACGGACTTCCCAACCGTCGCGTGCGTTAAGCGCGCTGGTGATGCGTTCCATTATCGGGTTGAGGTCTTCGTCTGAGAGCGTGCATTCCATAGATTCGAAGACGAGGCGGAATGCATATGAGATGCGTTCGGTTTCGCCTGCGGGATTTTTCTTTTCGAACCGGTCGAAGAGGTCGATGCGTGCAAGCAAATCGCCTGCTTCTGCAAGGATGGCCATCTCGACTTCTGATTCCTCAGTACCGGCCGGAGTCCACACGGCAATATCGCGAAGTGCGAACGGATAGATCGAGAACGGCTTGAATGTGCCGAGCGTGATTCGAGTTGATTCATATCCCGCACCAAGCTGTGCGAGATCGACGAGGTCCAGGTTCGCTTCCGCAACCATCTCGCTCATGACAAACGGAGATTCACCCATTAGATCAGCGAGCGCGTCGGTCACCTCAGCGAGCACAGACTGCGGCTTCCCGACCAGCGGCATATAGCCGATCGCGAGCGAAAGATGCTCGGAATCTTTTTCGAAAACCATACCGAGATCGAATAGCTTGAGCGCATTTGCAGGACCAAGCACGCGCGGCGCGAATGCTGCGGCACGCGTCAGTGCTTCACGCATATTATCGGCAAGCGAGGCGCGAAGTGCCGGCCGTGTCTGATCAAGCGGATTTGCGAGATGCACGCCGCCTTCCTTCGCGAAACTCTGCGTTGAGACTTCCGTAAATCCGCGCTCGATCAAGAAATCTTTTATGCGCTCGATGCCGCGATAGCGCGATTGATCCGGCATGATCGCTCGCGTCAACAGCGGCGTTGCGGGAATCGAATCGTACCCGATGATGCGACCAACTTCTTCGGCAATATCTTCAGGAATGAAAATGTCACGACGCTCGAACGGCGCGGTGACAGTGTAGGTGTCGCCTTCTGTCGTGTATGAAAATCCAAGACTATCGAATACTCGCGTTACATCTGCAGATGAGTACGAGGAACCGAGGCGATTGTTGATGCGATCAAGCGACGTCGAAACTGAAGGATTTTCTGCAATGCCACGTGCCGGATAAACATCCACCATACCAACCACCTCGCCACCGGCGACTTCTAGGATGAGCGCCACGACATCACGCATGCCATACGCTGCCAGCTCCGGAGATGGACGATTCTGGAAACGCAGTGATGCGTCGGTCCATAGCTTCAAAGCCTGAGATGCTCGACGAACTGCAGTGCCATCGAAGTTTGCGGATTCAAGAATGATGTCCGTGGTCGCTTCAGTGATCGCGGCTGCGTGCCCACCCTTCACGCCAGCGATACCAATCGGCGCATCTGCATTCGCATCGGTGATGAGTAGCGTTCCTTCTGGAAGGATGAATTCTTCACCAGTGAGCGTCGTGATCTTTTCGCCTTCATGCGCGCCGCGCACACTAATCGCATATTTCTCATCTTTCTTCGCAAGCCTTGCGGCATCGAACGCATGGAGCGGCTGGCCGATATTCAGCATCACGAAGTTCGTCGCATCTACGACGTTATTGATCGAACGCTGCCCAACCGATTCGAGGGCTTCCTCGAGCCACGAAGGAGACGGTCCTACTTTCACGCCACGCACCAGCGTTCCCATATAGCGCAGGCACTTCTCTGATTCGAGATTGATCGCAAGCTCATTTGTCGCAGGCATTTCCGGCAAGACAGCGCGAAGCGGGTCCGCATTCAGCGGCATATTCAAAATCGCTGAAAGCTCATACGCCACGCTCCGGTGTGAAAGCCCGTATGCCGCGCGGTCCGGCAGCACCTTCACATCGAGGATAGTGTCATCCCCATGCGATTCCGTTTCTTCGATTTCGAACACATGGAATGTGAGCGCATCAGCGATCTGCTCTGCGCTTGGCAGTTCAGTATCAAAAAACTTCTGGAGCCATTTCCGTGAGACTTTCATAGTTATGAGACGGATTCTTCAAATCCGTATACGAATCGCAGATCTCCCGAATGGAAATAGCGCACGTCCGTGACGCCATGCTTTACCATCACCAATCGCTCGAGCCCACCGCCGAACGCGAAGCCAGCATATTTCTCCGGATCAAGGCCCGCATTCTTAAGCACATTTGGATGCAACATTCCCGCGCCAGACATTTCAAGCCAACGGCCTTCCTTTCCTTTGGGCTCATACCACACATCGATCTCAACCGATGGTTCGGTGAACGGGAAGAAGCTGGGGCGGAAACGGACCTGCGCATTCTCGCCGAGATATTCGCGATAAAATTGATCGAATGTGCCTTTGAGATGCGCGAGTGACACCTCACCGATCTTTCCAACTGCGAATCCGTCGAGCTGATAGAACTGCGCTTCGTGCGTCATGTCAGTCGCCTCATTTCGAAACACTTTAGATGGAGCGATCATGCGCATATGCTCGACGCCGCTCTTTGCCATCTCTTCGAGGCAGCGAATCGTCACCGACGTAGTGTGCGTGCGGAGCACTTGATTATCTCGATCCTTAATCCAGAAGGTATCCTGCATGTCGCGTGCCGGATGATCCGCTGGCACGTTGAGGGCCGTGAAGTTGTACCACTCGTCCTCAAGCTCAGGACCGTACGCCACACCGAAGCCCATGCGACCAAAGATGTCCGCAATCTCGCGTACCGCAATCGTGATCGGATGCAACCGCCCGTGCTCTGCCATATATACGCCACTATACATCGAATAATGCCGAGAAGTAAGGTGCTACACCCTGAGCATATGCGGTAGTGAGGGCTCTCGGAGAACGAGTGATATTTGCGAGCCGTAAGGCGGCTGCGAGCAAATTCACCCGTTCGAGAGCGAGCTGCGTTTTCAGCAGAAAACGACAGCGTACCTTACTACCGCATATGCTCAGGGTGTGGTATAATACTCTTATTATACGCGGTATGATCGACCTCAGCGCTTGGACGTATCCTATTCTCTTTATCACGCTTTTCTTCGAAACGTTTCTTCTCGTCACCTACCTCTCGAAGCCAGCGCGCGAACGCCGCAATAAGGTTGTCTCCGACTTCACGCCGCCCGTAGCCATCGTCGTTCCCTGCTACAACGAACAAGACACTATCAAAGGCACCATCGATTCCCTGCTCGCCCTCGACTACCCCAAAGATAAGCTCCAGATCGTACTCGTGAATGACGGGTCCAAAGACAACACTGCCGCAGTGATGGACAGCTATGTCGGCACTCCGCAGATCCTCGTGATCCACAAAGAGAATGGCGGCAAGCACAGCGCGCTCAACATGGGCATCGAAGCGGCAACGAGCGCCGAGTACATCGGCGGCCTGGACGCCGACTCTTTCGTGGCGCCTGATGCGCTTCGCGAAATCATCGGCTATTTCGACAACCCGAGGATTGCTGCGGTCACTGCGGCAATGTCCGTCTATGAGCCGAAGAACATCCTCCAAGCAATGCAAAATGCTGAGTACATTATGGGTATCGCACTCCGTCATATACTCGCCGCAGTGAACGGTCTCTATGTGACGCCAGGGCCGTTTTCATTCTATCGTCGCGACCTCGTGCTTGAATTGGGCGGTTTCCGCAAGGCACATAACGCAGAAGACATGGAAATGGCACTCCGCATGCAGCGGGCAGGCTATCTGATCGACAACGCGCCGCGCGCCCGCGTCTATACGACAGCGCCCATGACGGTCCGAGCGCTCATCAAGCAACGCACGCGCTGGACGACCGGCTTCGTACGAAATGTCCTCTATGATTATCGCGACATGCTGGGCAACCGGAAGTTCGGCGCGCTCGGACTCCTCGTACTGCCGCTCGGCGTACTCGCCATCGTCGCGGGCCTTTTCTTATTCTTCCTCGTGATCATTCAAGTCATCACGCAGATCATCTCGACCTACACGCTCATCAGAGGCGTGCCTCTCTCGTATTCGCTCGTACCCCACTTCAGCAATCTTGGCTGGTATTACATTCCGCTCACTGCAGTGGCCATGCTCGGTACGATCATCACTCTCGGCACGATCGGTCTTATCGTGGTCGGCAAGCGTATCTCGAATACCCCAAGCCGCCTCTTCTCGGGCATCGTCGCGTTCATGTTCTTGTATGGACTCATCGCGCCCTTCTGGCTCATGCGTACCATACTCGATGTCATGACGGGCACCCGCCGCTCGTGGCGCTAAAACGTGCTAGTATCTAAAAAAATCCCTATGTCACTATTCACCCGCAATGTTCTCATCTCGCTCATCATTACCGGCCTCATTATCGGCACGGTCGTGTATGCCGTGAATTACCTGAACCAGCAGCGCGTCCAGGAACTCACCTCGATCGAGAACCAGCTCTCGACGGATACCCTTTCAGTGGAGACGCAGTTCTCGCTGCTTGAAAGCGCACCATGCGAAAACTTCACGAGCACCTCGTCTGAAGACACGACCTTCTCCCAGGAGTTGAGCAGCCTTGGCGACAAGCTTTCATATGCTGAGAATCACCTTGGCGCAAACGATGCGCAAGTCACGCAACTCAAGCAAGAATATACACTCCTCGAGATCCGCGATTACATCCTTACGAAGCAACTCTCGAAAACCTGCCACTTGAAGCCGAACGTCGTGCTGTATTTCTACTCGAACTCGGACGCAGAGTGTAAGCAGAGCTGCGGTCGCGCTGCCTACAACCTTTCATATCTCCACCAGATAGACCCTTCGCTTCGCGTCTATTCCTTTGACTACAACCTCGACCTTGCAGCATTGAAGACACTCGAATCCATCGAGAAAGTGCAGCCGCAATTCCCTGCTTTCGTCATCAATGGGAAGCAAGTGTATGGATTCACCTCGCTCGATAATTTCGAGACGAATTTCCCGAAGGGAATGTTCGGCACCACGACTGCTGCGACCTCGACCAGCACGACTTCTAAGAAATAAATTTGGAGCCGCCTCCCGGGCTCGAACCGGGGACCTTCACTTTACAAAAGTGTTGCTCTACCAACTGAGCTAAGGCGGCAATTACTCTCTACAGTATCATCATTTTCGCTTGATTCAAGCGTCCTATTCCGCAGAGTCTTTAGGACGATGAAGGCGCGCTGAAAGATAGTTGCGGGTTGTCGTCATGAACGACTGGCGCGATGGTTTTGGTGCCAATACGTGAGGACGACGATCACGTAGGTAGCGCACTGTACGGGTCAGCTGTCGCTCAATGAAACGGATGATCTGCAAGAAAAGATGAGCCGTATCATGCAGGATACGTGCAAAGAGACCACGAATCGAATGGGAGAGGAATTCGCTCCAATTCACGTGCTCAACAATGAAGAAGAGACGGCCCACCTGCTCATCTAAACGCCCACGCGCCCCTGCAAGCATTCGCTTGTCGGAGCGCGTCTCCATCGTCGCGAAGAGCAAGAATCCCCCGCAGAGGACGCAGCTGATACCGACGAGGCCGAGATAGAGCATATTTACCCGCGTGCGGAGAAGCGGGCGATCTTCGAGATCACGACACGCTCGCCGAACTTCTGGGCTGCCTCGGTGATAAGGTCAGTGACAGTCTTGCTGTCATCCTTGATGTACTGCTGCGCCATGAGGACCTGGTCCTGGAAATACGACTTCATCTTGCCCTCGAGGATCTTTTCCTGCATCTCTGCCGGCTTATCTGCAACCTCGCCCATGAAGACGCTGCGAGCTGCCTCACGTGCCTCAGGAGCGATATCCTCGTCCGTGATGTATGTCGGATTGGTTGCTGCTACCTGCATCGCGATCTCGCGAGCAAGCGCTGGAAATTCTTCATTGCGTGATACGAAGTCAGTCTCGCATGAAAGGAGCACCATTGCGCCGATTTCGCCGCCGTGGACATATGTGCCGATAGCGCCTGCACCAAGCTCGCGGTCTCCCTTCTTCTCAGCAGCTGCACCGCTTTTCTTGCGGAGGATCACTTCTGCCTGTGCGACATCACCACCCGCTTCTTCGAGGGCTTTCTTGCATTGCATGACTGATACGCCAGTCTTATCGCGGAGCTCTTTCAGCACGTCCATTGAGATTTCCATATCGTATTAAGTGATTATGTAAAAGGGCACGTTTTGCGCACACTTCTTATGGCTTACGCGCGGCGACCTTCGTCGTACGCGTTTGCAAGCTCGTTCAAGAGAAGCTTGACCGTTTCGCGAGACGAATCGTTCGCGACAATCGGATATGCTGACTCCTTCGCGTTGCAGTCTGAGCTGATGATGCCGATGATCGGAATGCCAGCAGCAAGCGCTTCACGAGTTGCATGAGCCTCATGCTTCGTGTCGACGATGACCATCGCATCTGGCTTCTTAGCAAGGTCGCGGAGGCCTTCGAGACGCTCAAGGAGACGAGTGATTTCGCGGTCAATGTAGAGGCGCTCGAGCTTGGTGTAAAGCTTTGCGAGCTCGCCTGAATCGCGCTTCTGGAGGAGGTCTGCGAGGCGGTCGATACGCTTCTTGATCTCAGTGAAGTTCGAGATGGTGCCACCGAGCCAGCGTCCAGCGACGAATGGCTGTCCGATGCGGGTAGCTGCCTCACGGACCTGATCGGTCACTTCACGCTTCCCACCAACGAAGAGGACGGTCTTGCCATCGCGAGCGAGAGCAGTAAGAGCGGCCTTTGCCTCAGCGAGCTGAGCATTGGTCTTTTCGAGGTCGAAAATCTCAACGCGAGATTTCGCGCCCAAAATAAAGCGTTTCATTGAAGGGTGGCGGCGGCTCTTGAGCTGCGCAAAATGAGCGCCCGTCTCGAAGAGACGGTCAACGCCAACTCCTGCCGTAGTATCGGTAGTCATAGGAAAAAGATACCATAAGGCCCAAAAACGCGCAAAGGCGCCTAATCTTCTTCGGCGGCGCCGATGCCGCCTTCCGCGGCTGCAGCCTGGAGGGCCTCAATGATCGGGTCAATCGCGCCGAGCATAATCTTCGGGAGGTTGTGCCAGGATTCCTTGATGCGGTGGTCCGTGATGCGGTCCTGGAGGAAGTTATACGTGCGGATCTTTTCCGAACGGTCTGCCGTTCCGATCTGGCCGCTGCGGAGCGCTGCATGCTTCTTAGCTTCTTCCTCTTCGGCTAATGAATCGAGCTTTGCAGCGAGGATGCTCATAGCCTTTTCGCGGTTTCCGAGCTGGGTACGTTCGCTCGTAGAGCGCACGTCGATGCCGGTCGGCTTATGGATGAGACGCACGGCACTCTCCACCTTGTTCACGTTCTGACCGCCTGCACCTCCGGCGCGAGAAAACTCCATCTCGATGTCCGCCGGGTTTATCTCGAATTTCGGCTTCGTGCGGATCGGCATGGCAGCGACCGAGGCCGTAGACGTATGGATACGGCCGGACTTCTCCGTCACCGGCACGCGCTGCACTCGATGCACACCCGTCTCGTAGCGAAGCGCATCATACGCATCAGCGCCCTCGATCTCTAGCGTCAGCTCGTCGATCATGCGCACACGCCAACCTTTGGATTCAGCGTATTTTTGATACATTTCCCGAAGTTCCTGGGCAAAGAGTGTCGCCTCATCGCCGCCTGCTCCGGCACGGAATTCCAGCACGATCGCCTTCGCCTTCTCTTCCTCCTCTTTATCCTTGTCTAGGATCTGCTGGATTTCCTGAAGAATCTCCTGCTGACGCGCCGCGATACGCGTAAGATCCTCTTGGGACATTTCGAGAAGCTCCGGGTCATCGCCCGCAGCTTGCTTGGACTCTTCTGCTTCTGCAGCGAGCCGTTCGTACTCCCCCGCTAGATACGCAGTCGAGTGATTCTTCTTGAACTCCGGAGAATATTCCATGTATAGGCCAATACTAGCAGAAACTTAGGTTTATTTCACTTAATTGCGAGAGGCACTCAACGCGAAAGAGGCAGTAGCATTTTTAGTGCTCTCGGAGCGCGTCGGCGCGAGAGCGAGCTGATTTTTCAGCGGAAAAATACAGCGTACCTAAAAATGCTACTGCCTCTGAAGCTTTATTTCTTCTTTGCAGCGCGCTGCTTGAAGCGCTCGACGCGTCCTGTCTTATCGAGAGTGCGGTCTTCACCAGTGTAAAACGGGTGCGATTTGCTCGAGATTTCAACGACCATCTTCGGGTAGTCCTGGCCCTTATATGTGCCAGTCTCAGTGGTCTTCACGGTCGAACCGATGAGGAATACTTCGCCAGAAGCGAGGTCCTCAAACATCACCGTGCGGTAATTTGCTGGGTGGATATCCTTTTTCATACGTGATTTTCACTATACCAGAAGAGACCCTGGCGGGCAAATCTTTTAGAATTCGCCGTATTTCGGCACTACGTTCACGACAGTCGTGGTCGCATAGGCAGTTCCAGCATTCGAACAGTTGAGCGAGTACACGGTCTGCTTAGTGAGCGGTCCAGTGCTCATCGAGCTGGTCGCCACATCCGAGCACTGCCCTGCTGGTATCGTCGCGAGAGTCGCGCCGCTCGAGTTCTTCACCGTACATGCGTTCAAGGTGTTGGTGACACGCCATGACAATGTCGCACTACCATTCTTGACCACACGGCTCGGATTAGATGTCAGGCTGAGTGTCGGAGTGCCTGAACAGCTCGGTGGCGGTGGCGGTGGGGATACTGTTATGACACCGGTTGTACAGTTATTACCCTTATTCGCCGAGGTGCCCTCATCGAGGTCTGCAGCCCATCCGTTGCTTCGGTTCATGTTCGTACATATCTCGTACACATATGAACCTGGGCTCGTGAAGGTTCCTGGCGGGAACGATCCGGATACCGTCGCAGACTGTCCCTGAGCAAGCGAGCTGATAGTTGTCGCGTCGGTCGAGTCGCTCCATCCGTTTTGCGTTTGATTCGTCGCCATAAGATTATGGAACGATCCAGCATCTGCGGTGCCCTGGTTCTTCACCGTACCGCTGAGCGTGATGTTCTGTACCTGTCCTACCTGAGCCGAGACATTCGGTGCACTGGTAACGATGAGATCTGGATAGGTCGGGTCATTCACAATAATAGAACCATATGGCCACGCACAGTCATTACCGGTCGCTGTACCCTCATCGAGCGGATGACTCCAGCTTGTGTCCGTATTCACACAGTAGGTGTATGTATACGTACCAGCTGTCGGAAAGGTAGTTGCAGGGAACGTGCTCGTTATGTTCGTGGTGCCGTTCACCGCAAGCGAGCTGACCGTCGGGCCGGCCTGCATGGTATTCCATCCATTCTGTGCTTGATTAAGATTCGTCGCGAACATTGTCGGGAAACTAGTAGCACCAAGGTTTCCGCTGTTTGTGACGCTTCCGGTTACCGTTGCCGTCTGGCCACGAGTGATTGTTATGGTCGGAGCGCTACCTGGTATGAGGTCCGGCTTCGGTTGCGGACTCACCGTGACGGCAGTCCAAGCAGTACAGTTATCTCTATAGTTCGACTCTTGAACGATCATCGTACCTGCCGCGTTCTCGTTTGCACATGCTTGCACATGATAAGTACCGGCACTGGCGAATGTATAACTACCCGACATAGTACGCAGCCAACCAGCAGGAAGCGCAGAACCGCTATACGTACTCGTGAATACATCGCCATTCTCCTGAATTTGGAAACGCACAGGGAATGAAGGAGCGTCAGAATTTCCGCTATTAGTGATGTCTGAGCTGAATGTTACAGGACTGCCCGCTACTGCACTCGTCGGAGTGAGCGCACCTGGCGTAAGATTCGGTGCCGCCACAGTAAGGTTCTGCCAGTTAGTACAGTTATTGTCTTCACTTGGAACAGAGCCTTCATCTACGACACCATTCCAATTCGAGTCAACGTCGGCACAGATGCGGAAGTAATATGACCCCGCCGTTGGTATGCTTGCAGTGAACGAGATAGCTCGAGACTGGCCATTCGCGAGTGCTGCTGTCGAGGCTGAATATCGTTGATTGTACGTAGCACAATTCGAATCGCAGATCTGTACCATATTCGGGAAAGATCCCGGAGTTGCTGCGTTGCCGATATTAGAGACCGTACCATTCATCGTGAAGCTCGTATTCATTGTAGCCGTGATCCAGCCACTGGTGATGCTCGCTGTAAGATCTGGATACGGAGGACCGACCGACAGGGTTTGCGCAGCGCTTGTAGTGCCGCCAGGACCGTTAGCCCAGACCGTGTAGGTGGTAGTCTGCGTCGCAGAGACAGTTACCGAGCCGCTCATGGCGCCATTTGTATTGAAGTTAGTTCCCGCGCACGAGGTTGCGCCGCTCGCACATGACCACGTAACAGTGGTGGAGCCGCCGTATGCGACCGAGGATGGCGAAAGCGAGATGCTTGCCGTCGGGACTGGATAGAGCGTGAAAGAAGTCCAACCGCCGCAGTCATTTGTAGTATCCGTGTCATTAGTGACTACGAGTCCCCAGCTTGAATTGCGGTTCGCACAAGCACGGACGTTATATGTGCCGGCACTCGACAAGACCGTCGATGCGCTCGCGCCTGTTGATCCGCCAGGTGCGAGACCTCCCACATAGCCGCTCGTGACGTACGCGACATCCTGACCACTACTATTCTGTACCTGGAACATCACCGGGAAGGCATTGGACCCGTAATCGCCATTGTTATACGCAGTGGCGTTGAAGCCTGTCGGCTGACCAGCGATCGCCGTGCCACTGAGCGAAACGCCGCCCGCAGTAAGATCAGGAGCTTGGATGACGAGGGAGCCGCCACTTATACAATTATTATTAGTGTTCGATTCATTGTTTAAGCTCCAGTTCCATGAAGAATCGATGCCCGCACAATATGCATACTGATAAGTGCCTCGATGTGAGAATGCATTCGCGGGGAATGTACCACCGATGGATGCTGATCCGCCAGGACCAAGATTCGAGGTCCAATTCGCTGAAGTGATCGTCTGCCAAGAGCTTCCGTTCCAGTTGGTCACAAACATGCTATTGAAGCCGCCGGTCGAGGCATTCCCATTATTTATTGCAGTACCACTCACGGATACACTTTGACCGAGTACACCATAGGTAGTGTTTATGCCACCGACGGTGAGATCTGGTGCGAGTACGGTGATGCTTTGCCAGACGCCGCAGTTATTTCTTTCATTAGATTCGGCGATCGTGCCGTTCCCACTGGTATCGAGGTCAGCGCAAAGGCGATAATAATAGGTTCCCGGAGCATCGATGTGAGCCGTGAAGGACGTGCCCTGCGAGTTGCCGTTCGCAAGTGCAGACATTCCAGATGACATCCCTTGGTAATAGTTCGGACAGGTACCATCGTTGCGGTCACAGATCTGTACGAGATTGTTGAAAGAGCTCGGTGTTCCCGTATCGCCAATATTGTAGACAGTGCCACCGAGGCTAAAGTTCGCCTTCGAGACCACCGTCAGCGGGCCGCCCGTTCCAGCAGTGAGGTCGGGATATGGCGGACCCACCGTGAGGGTCTGATAGGCAGGAGTGTTGCCGCCGGGACCATTTGACCAAAGCGAATATGTCGTGGTTTGGGTTGCCGAGACCGTGACCGAACCGCTCACCTGGCCGTTCGTACTGAAGTTCGTCCCTCCGCATGAATCCGCATTGCCGCAGTACCAGCTTAGAGTTGCGGAACCTCCATAAGGAACCGAGTTTGGACTAAGAGAAAGACTTGCGGTTGGGACCGGGTAGACCGTTACTGGGATCCAATCCGCGCTGCAGTTATTCGCGCCATTTGAATCGTTCGCGACGCTCGCGCAAGCTTTCAAGTAATACGTTCCTGCAGAGGGAAAGGTATAGGAGATGGATGTATTCGCTGCGCCGCCGGAGCTCGTGAGGTACACATTTCCGCTATATGCGTTCACGGACCCATCAGAGCTAAAGAATTGGACCGTGAAGTTACCTGAATCCGCATTACCGTTGTTCTGCTCGTATGCCCAAAGCGTCACTGGCTGTCCAGCAATCGCGGTCCCGCTCTGCCAGATATCAGTGATGGCCACATCAGGCGAGGGTGGATTGTTCAGGATGATCGACCCGCTCGTACAGTTATTGTCTTCACTCGATTCATCCACCTGTCCGTACTGGTCGACGCAGTATTGATATGAGTACGTGCCCGCTCCCCAACCGGAAGATTGTAGCGTCGTCGAGACATCTTGCGACGCTCCCGCACCGAGACCTCCGACTGAAACAGTCGGATTCTGACCGTTGGAATTGAACCATACTGTGAATCCGCTCGCGTCTGCATTCCCGCTATTGGTCACGCTTGCAGGAATAGCCACGTTCTGCCCCACTGTCCCATATATTGTCTGGCCAGTTCCGGGCACGAGATCCGGCTTCGGCGTAGGTTGCACCGTGATCGTACAGGTCGGAGGGTTTGCGTTTTGGTCAGCAACCCAGGCCTTCTGCGCTTGCGGATTATCGTAAGTGCCGGCATTTATCTGAAGAGGCACGGCACCAGAAGCTCCACCTTGCTGATATCCGACAGGGTAGTTGATGTCGTAGATACGGGCAGTAATGGTATAAGAACCCGGTTTATTGAATGGGAAAGTTGCCATGATTCCGTATGTCGGAGGCTGGGTACCCCCACCGTAGTTCTGCCGTTGCGTGACTGTCATATTAGATGGACCCGACATATCCAGCTCGTATGTGGCTGCATTCGACCCACCTGGCGCATCTTCCGCAGAAAATACGATGGAATTCCCCTGGTATATCGTCGAATCACAGGAGCCGCCGTCATTTGCGAGCGCCATATGCGGAGCAGCGACGGTAAGCGAGGCGAGCAGCACGAGCGGGATCAGGATTTTTTTCATATGAAGTTATCGAGTCATTTTAAAGAGAGCCGTTCCGCTGGAAGCATATGTCCAGGCGACTGAGAAAGGCTTTGCGAACGTCGTATACAGCACATCCGCCCTCTTGGCCTGAGATGATACGACTGAGCTATAGATTCCATTATTATCCATACCGATCACATGGCCGAGCGGAGGCATTGGGACATGGGGCTTGAGTGTGAATGGGAATGTTCCTGACATGTCGTAAAGCACGTACTGCGATTTGGATTGATCATAAGAAAGGAGATGCTTCCCGTCTGGCGAGACATACAGCGGAGACATCGTTGACGTGCTCCCTGACTCTTTTACGAGCTGAACGGTATGAGTAGTGACGTTATCCATCATAATGCCGTCTGGCTGCATGAATGCCACTACTGTCGAGGTGCCAGAGGTGAAGAATTGCGGCTGATACGCACCGAGGAAAACGAGCTCCACCGAAGATTTCACATCATGGATACGGACGCTCCAGTCTGCGATATTAGAGGAAGGACCGAATGCATGATAGCCGCCAGGCTTCAGCGCCGCATATGCAACATTCGTTCCATCAGGTGATACCGAAAGCGATGATTTGATACCGCCATCGGACGTGATCTTCTGCATATCGCTGAGTGAGAACACGTCTTCATCCCGACCATCGGGAGAAAGAATGATCGCGAAGTCTCCTTTCGAACTGTGCGCGTAGTCGACGACCCTTCCTGCTTTCGAAGTGACTTTCTGCTCGCCGAAGAATCCGATCGTACTCACCTTCTCGCCGATCCCAGGCCCCTGCACAATATGCTCGCCATGGATGCTCATGAGTGCAGCAAAGTTGCGAGAAAACATGCCGAGCGGCGCACGGAACCAGTACAAGAACCCGATTATTATAAGGAGAAGAACTATGGCAATGATCAGAGCAGTATGCCGATTCACGTGCGAGGGTTGAGGTTCGTTCATATACCTGAAGTATACGAGACCCTGCTCCCCTTCACTATCCCTCTATGTGGAGAGCGGAGCCTAAAATTCGTTGAATTTCGGTACCACATTCACGACCGTGGTCGTCGCATAGGCAGTTCCGGCATTCGTACAGTTCAAGGAGTAGACGGTCTGTTTCGTGAGCGGTCCGGTGCTCATCGAGCTGGTTGCTACGTCTGAACACTGCCCTGCTGGAATCGTTGCGATCGTTGTTCCATTCGAGTTCGTGACTGTACACGAATTGAGGGTGTTGGTGACGCGCCATGACAATGTCGCACTGCCATTCTTAACCACGCGGTTCGGATTGGCTGTCAGGCTGAGCGTTGGCATGCCTGAACAGCTTGGTGGAGGCGGTGGGGGTTGTACTGTGATAAATCCAGGCTGAACACTACAGTTATTTCCTTCGTTTGAACCCTCATCGATACTGCCTGCCCAACCGTTATCAATATCCTCATCGGCGCAGAGTACGTAAGGATACACGCCTGGCTGAGTGAATGCGGGCAACGTGCCAGATACAGATTCAGTTGCATTTCCTCCGGCGAGCGGTGCACCCGTTGAGCTGCCCGCAGCAGGACGCCATGTTCCATTTCCCTGAGGATCAGTCTTAAAGATATTCTTGAAGCTTGCTCCCGTACCTACAGTGCCTTGGTTCATCACGGTACCTGAGACCGGTACTGCATTGCCCTGCTGCACCGTAATGTTTGGAGGAGTAAGTCCTATGAGATCAGGCTTAGGCGCAGGACCCACCGTGATATTTGTCCACGGACCGCAACCGCCGCCGCTTGAGTTCGCCGGAACGCGGGTCCACGGATCCGTTGTGCCGTTAAATCCGTATCCTGCGCATACGAGAACGGAATACGTACCTTCACTAGGGAACGTGTACGGGAGATCATTAATGGTCTCGTGTGCGCCTGAGGCAAGAGGCGATGCGGTTACATTGTTGTCGAATACATCCGAGCCGCCGCCATTCGCTGCATTACGAATGATAATCCAGTTAGGGAATGACGTCGTAATATCTGCCGATGGCACACCAGTATTCGGGTCCATATCCGTGACACTGCCTACGAGGGTAACAGGACTTCCAGCAATCGCAGTTGTCGGAGTAACTCCCTCGCCAAGAGGATTCGGCGCCGATATAGTCACCGGAATCCAATCTCCACAGTTATTCCCGTAATTACTCTCAACAGCTACGACATCTCGGTTAACGTCCGGAATCTGATTCACACATTCGCGTACATGATAGGTACCCATCCTGGAGAAGGTGTAGGCACCCGACGCAGAGCCTGTGCTGCCAGATGCGAGCCCCGCTACATAGTTGCTGCTGAAGAGGTCTCCATTCTCTTCGACCTGGAACAAGATTGGGAACGAATCAGAGGCAGCATCACCCTGGTTCTTTGCGGAAGCGGTAAACGTGACCGGCGAACCCGCAGTGCCAGTTGTCGGGGATACTGGACCTATTGGAGGGCCTGGAGGTGTCGGTACGAGATCAGGAGCAGTAACCGTGACAGATTGCCACCCAGAACAGTTATCATCTTCCTTAGACTCATGCACGTCACCATATGCATCCGCACATATCTGGTAGTAGTAATTACCACGACTCGGCATCGTTAATTGCGAGAAAGAAACTGCTCGTGATGGACCGGGAGCAAGGGCTTGGGTCGAAGTGAATACGCTCCGGTCGATAGTTGCACAATTAGCATCACAGAACCGTACCTGGACATAGAATGATCCGGATGTCGTGATCGCGCCGATATTTTGAATCGTGCCAGATAGAGTGGGAGTGCTTCCAGTTTTAGCGACCACAGGACCATTGTTATCAGCGGTAAGATTCGGATAAGGCTGGCCCACTGTCAACGTCGCGCTCGTGTTCGCCGTTGTTCCGGAGCCATTCCATGCTCCGAGACTGTAGCTGGTAGTCTGAGTTGGATTCACCGTGATCGAACCACTATTCGCATTACCCGTACTGAAGCCGTACCCCGTACACGCATCTGCTCCCGTGCAGGACCAATTAAGCGTGGACGACCCACCATACGCGATTGAATTAGGCGTAAGAGTGAGGCTTACCGTTGGAACTGGATAGACGTTTACCGTATCCCAGGCGCTGCAGTCATTATCATACTTTGACTCTGGGGCTATATTCTTCCAGCTTGTGTTGTTGTTCACGCACGCCATGACTTGATAGGTACCTGGAGAAGTGAACGTATAACTTGCAGTGGCCGTGACGGGCGCATTCGGGGCGATACCATTCAAATACGTGTAGCCGAATTTGGTTCCATCGTTCACTACCTCGAAAAAGACCGGGAAAGAAACTGAGCTACCATCCCCGCCGTTGTTTATTTGAGTGGAGAATGTAATAGGTGTATTCACCAACGTTGTAGCTGGCCAAGGCGTAGGGTTGCCAGCAGTAAGATCCGGTGCGCGAATGACAATATTTCCCGACCACTCACAGTTATTATTGTTGTTTGATTCGTTACTCAAGCTCTGTTGCCAGCCACTATTGATGCCGGCACAGTACGAATACGCATAGGTACCTTTAGATGCGAAAGTGCTCGCAGGGAAGGTGCCCGAGAACCCTGCCTGACTGCCTCCTTGCCCGAGTCCGCCTATATAGGATCCGTCAGTAATTGAATTCCAACTGGAACCATTCCAATTTGTTACGAACATATTGCTGAACCCTCCAGAACCCGCATTACCAATGTTGACGGCAATGCCGGAAACAGATACGGGCTGACCCAGGTCTCCGTAGACAGTCGGTGCCACGCCGTTGCCGCTACTCGTATCAGTCGTGAGATCTGGTGCAGTGACATTTATGGTTTGCCAACCGCTACAGTTATTGTCTTCATTTGACTCATTCACTGGCTTATTTCCTACGGCGTCCTCATCAGCACAAATTCTGTACGAATATGTCGCGCCTCCGACACTAGCAGACGGAGTAGAAGGGACCGGTATGGTCACGCCGACGCCCGAGGGATCAGGATTCAAAGTCCCTATCTGGATGGCACTGAGATGGTTATATTGGCCGCAAGATCCAAACCCATCACATACTTGTGCAGTCACTGAGAACGGTCCATTCATAGCTGCCGCACCGATATTGATTACCGTTCCGGTTACATTAAATGAATTTCCCCACACAGCGGAAACTGCTGTGTCTGGGCGCCTTGCAGTCACATCCGGATACGGCTGCCCTACCGAAAGGGATTGGTCCGCATAAGTAGTGCCTCCGGCTCCGCTCGCATCTACACGATAATACGTACTCTTAGTAGGAGAGACCGTAATGCTGCCACTCGCCGCACCTCCGGTACTAAAGCCTGTGCCCGTACATCCGTAGTCCGCATTACCACATGACCAGCTGAGTGTTGAAGAGCCACCATAAGCGACCGAACTTGGTGAGAGCGAAATGCTTGCAGTCGGTGCTGGTGCTGGATCGTACACATGGACATTACAGTACTTCGGAACCGCGCTACTTGTACCTTGAGCCCAGGTAGCAGTCTGCCCGTTTGGTGCAATCAGAGTATCAGGTGCGGAACCTGCCCCTGAGGAAGGAGGAGTATTTATATACTGAATATCTCCGACATATCCTTCTACCTTGTAATCTCCCGCTGTATCCCAAGTATGCGACGCGACATACGGCTCTGCGCCCGGCTCTATCCAGCCCGTAGAGGTCGTGTTTCCCCAGTTGATCGAATAGTTCGCATGATATGCGCGCGAGGTTAGGTAGCCATTCGTAGTCATCTGGAAAGTCGTCGATTGGCCAGTTAGCACATTGAGCTGACAAGCGCTTGGCGCGCTACCTATATATATATTTCCCGACCTACAATTATCACCGTTACTCTCGTCAGACTCATCAACATTTCCATTGGAGTCCACGCAGTATTGATAAGTATAAGCACCTACCCAAGGAAATACGCCTGCAGGAAAAGTTGCCGAGAGATCAGTAGAGGCTCCTTGCGAAAGACCTCCCGTATTTACATCTATTGGACTGCCGCCATTTACGGTGAATCGGGTCGTAAAACCTCCTGCATCTGCCTGCCCGTTATTCGTCACATTAACGGCCTGGCCGTTCGTGGTCATCACGGTAATAGATTGGCCTAATGTACCGTATAAATCTGGTGCCCCTCCGGCAGTGAGGTTCGTTTTCGCGGGCAGAACTGTGACGTGACAAACAGGGGGGGCGTCCTCCGCGTATACGGACCCAGTTGGACTAGTCATCGTATCCTGCTGATACGGATCGGTGCCCGCACAGCCACTCCCCGCCGAGCAACCTGATGCACGCGAAAAAGTGACCCAACCTTGGATCTGGTAATTTCCAGGAGTAGTCCAAGTCTTACTGACTGTGAAAGGCTGCTGATTGTAGTTACCATCACTATTAAATTGCTGATTATCAGTCGAGTATCCATCTACCCTATGCGCTATAACTGCATAAGACAAATCGTAGGCACCGGCGGGAAGACTCGGCACGAAGGTGTAATTCTGAGTCTGTCCGGCAGTAACGGTAACATCGCATGAACCGCTCGTCCCTTGCCGTATTGTGACTGAGTCAGTTGCGGAACCTCCGGCACCATCGCAGGTAATAGAGTACGTGGTAGGCAGACTATCTGGGGTCACTGTCATTGCGCCACTTGTGCCACCCGTAGGGAATTGAGAACTGGAACACGAAGTCGCGTTCGTAGAGGACCACGTAAGAGTGACTGAGTCGCCCGGACTTACTTCTACATTACTTGCTGAGAGACTTACGGTCGGAGGAGTTCCTCCCCTCCCGATAGCCAGTACTGACGATGCGCCCACAATAGTGAACGCGAGTGCGAGAACGATAGTAAGGATAGTTTTCATAGGCGCCAGTTACGGGATCAACTTAAGGACTGCAGGGCCATCCGATCGGTAGGTCCAAAGGGATGCAGTAGGATGTGCAAACGATACATAGCTCACGTCCGAAGATCTCGCCTTCGTGTTAGCAGAGACTACATAGAAGCCTTTCGCATCTACTCCGACCACTTGACCATATGCTGAGGAAAGCGTAGTGACTTGTTTGAATGAGAATGGGAAATTCCCACTTATGGTGTACAGCGCATACGCACCTGCCGCGGAACTGTATATAAGGGCATGGGCACCATCTGGAGTAACAAACGTTGGATGAAGCACATTGGTCGCGGGCATGGTGCTCGTTGAATAGGATGTGTTGTAAGTGTTCGCAATACTTAAGTCCATTATCCCCATACCGCGAGGCGACATGAATTCCATATACTGCTTTCCTTTAATGGAAAAGAATTCCGGCTGATACGCTGATGGTAATACGATTGCAGATTTCGTTTTAGGACTGTATACGCTGACGGACCAATCTTTCATGCCGCTCGATGGTCCAGTCTTGGTAAAACCGCTTGGAGAAAGTTGTGCGTACGCGAGTTGTGCACCATTCGCAGAAACGACAAGTGCTGATTTGGTCCCGCCCGTCGAAACAAGCTTTTCTGCTTTTGAGCCAAGGTGCATGAGGTACTCGTCGCGGCCATCAGGCGAGAGTACGAGTGCGTACTGATTTGAACCCGAGCGGGCATAGTCAATCACCGTGCCGGACTTAGTTGTCACCGGATGATTACCGAACCAACCGATCCTAAAGACGCTCCGGCTGATTGCCGAACCTCGTATAACATAACTACCGCTGACGTGCGTGAGTGCAGATATACTATCGAGTGATTGCTTGATCTGCGCGCGATCGACGAAAACAAGAATCAGGAGTATACCAAGAAGCACTCCCAGCGACAGCCGAAAGTGCTTGTTTAGATTGAAGAACCGGTGAGGAGGAGGCGCGGAGAAATGTATGGATTGCGAGGCTGAAGTTTCATTCATATACCTGAAGTATACGAGACCCCACCCCCCTTCACTATCCCTCCATGTGGAGAACGAGCTCTAGAATTCGTTGAATTTCGGTACCACGTTCACGACTGCTTGTGCCGTTCCGCCTGAACCACAATTGAGCGTGAAGACCGTCTGCTTTGTGATCGCTCCTGTGTCGAACCCTCCATCCGGAGAATCTTCCGTACACTTATCTGCCGGCAATGGATAGCTCTTGCCTGTTGAGCTGGTGAGCGTACATTGCTGATTCATGCCTTCAGCGGTCCAGGAGAGCTTTGCGCTCTTGCCTTGTGAGACGGTCGTCGGACTCGCGGTAAGGGTCACCTTCAGCGCATTTTTACAACTTGATCCGTTGTTATTATTCCCATCGTTACCGTTATTATTATTGTCATTGTTGTCAACGGGCTGTTGTGGCTGCTGCACATCGAGCGAACCGACGGCGCTACAGTTATTATTTCCTCCGTCGGCTGCCTCGGGAACTGATGGTGCCCAACCGTTATCGAGATCCATATTCACGCAATACTGATAGAGGTAGTTACCCGATGGGAAGGTTTTCGGCGAGAACTTGACCTCGACCGGCTCTGAGTCATTGCCTGAGCCTTTCGGTCCGAGCGGAGCACCGATCGAGCCGCTCTTGAACGTAGTCCAGTCTGATGCTGTCACTGATTTCACACGGAAGAGGTTAGCAAACGATCCGCCCGTACTTCCCGCGCCGATGTTCGTGACCGAGCCGGTCAGCGCAACCGGGTCATTCGCTCCGACCGTTACCGATGGTGCGCCACCCGCTTCGAGATCAGGCAGCTCCGTAACTGCCGTAACGCTGATAGTGGTCCAATCTCCGCAATTATTATCGGTCTTGAGTTCGCTTGTATCGACGACCGCCCATGGGTGATCGAAGTTCGCACATGCGCGAATGGAATACTCGCCCGACTCTGCAAACGTATGCTGCGCGGACACAGTCTTGGAATCATTCGGCACGAGAGATATGTAGTTACTCGTGAATGTGTCGCCATCCTTGATCTGGAACATGACAGGGAATGAACCAGAGTTCCCGTTTCCGTTATTGATCGCATCTGCCATGAACGTGACTGGTTGTCCTGGAGTCGCAGTCGATGGCGAGACTGCCCCTGCTATGAGGTCAGGAGCAGTATGATCCTTGACGCTTAAGTCTTGCCAGCCACTGCAGTTATTATTCTCAGTAGCATCCGACCCTTCATCCACCACTCCATGCCAAGATGCGTCGAGATCGGCACACGCACGATAGAAATAATCTCCGGAATTTGGAACCGTCACATTGGCGCGAATATCTTTCTGCTCATTCGGTGCGAGCGCCTGCATACGACCCGACACTTCCGTGATCACGTTATATCCATCACAATTCTTATTCGAGCACACCTGGAACATGTTCTTGAAGGTATCGCGCGTCGAGGCAGAGCCGCCATTCAAGATGGTTCCACTAACTGGGATGTTCTCATTCGAGTATCCCGATGCTGCCGGACCTACCTGCGCAGTCAAGTCAGGATATTTCTTCGGACCGACGGTAAGTGCCTGACTGTCGTGCGTGGTTCCACCTGGACCGTTACACCAAACCGTATAGGACGTGGTCTGAGTCGGTGACACGGACACTGTTCCGCTCAATGCCCCGCCAGTACTGAAATTATCTCCGGACGATGAAGTCGAATCACCGCAGCTCCAGCTCAGCGACGCTGAATCGCCTTGATCGATCGATCCTGGCGAGATAGTGATGGATGCAGTCGGTGCAGCTGGCGGAGCAGAGACAGTAACCGTGACCGAGCCAAGGGCGGTACCGCCATCACCGGAGCAACTTATATTATACGTAGCAGTCGACGAAGGAGTGACTCTGACTGATCCACTGGCCGCATTCCCCGTCGCAAAGTCAGTACTGGAGCAGGAAGTCGCGTTCGTAGACGACCAGCTAAGCGTCGATGAATCACCCGAATTTATGCTTGTCGGATTTGCAGTAATCGAAACAGTAGGAGAAGGAGCAGTCGCGGGAGTATCGACAACCACGAAATGCGCTCCGTCTCCGCCCGTACAGTTATCTAATTCATTTCGTTCGTGAATCAAGCCTTGCCAATCAGTATCAGTGTCCGCACAGAATTGATACTCATATGTTCCGGCTTGGGTGAAGACAGACGCGGGAAACGTCGCTGTCACGGGAGTCGTATTCAGGGTTACCGAACCGTTGTCATCCCGATATGGAAGGATAAGATCCGGAGTCGCCTCTTGCTTATACGCCCAGTGATCAGATCCAGACGCGCGGATCATGAAGGTGTTATGGAATCCTCCTCCGAACACGCTTGACCCGTGAGTTGCTTGCACATAACCCGTAAGCGAGAGAGGCTGGCCGGGCACGACATGAACCGTACTGCCGCTTTGAACGATGCCGTCCGGGCTTAAACTTGCAGTGATATTCGGGAGATAAAGTGAATCTTCAGAACCATTATCGCAATACACAGTAACCGACTGGTTACCTGACGTCACTGTTAGGGTCGTGATCGGCCATGGATAATGAACACTTTCCGAGTCCGAGTAGGTCGCCATAGCAGCATAATCGTTGCTCGTGGTTGTCTCAGTGCCAATGACGGTACCATCAGCATTCTTGTAGGTATATGTATAAGGCTTATATGCATAGCTACCTGGAGACGTATGTTCGCCGCCGACTACTACAGATACCCAGATAAGCTTATTCAGCACAGTGATAGGCTGGAGCTGATTCTGTCTTCCCATCTGAACCATTTTGGTCGTCGAGAGTGACGTCCCATCGTCAACAGAGTGAGCATCACCGTTCGAGTCAATCGCTATGGATCCCTGTTGATGAGGAGAACAGGCTACACTGAGCGGACGCTGATTGGGATCCGAAGAAGAAGGTATGTAATAAGGAGGGTTGGATGCGGCAGCCCCTGAAAAGTATTGCGCTGAGATGACGGGACCGGTAGGAGTCGAGTTAGTACTCGTATTGCTGGAGTCTGTCCTTGTATTGCCGTGGTCGGTGAGAGTACCTGATGCATCGCCTCCGTCTGAGGTATCTGCCCCATCAGCTGCTTTCTGGACAGCGAATACTGGCGATACCGTGAGAAGCAAGAGCAGCGCAAGCACGGATATTTTTGAGAGAGTCTTCATAGTTATGGTATCAGTTTTACGATGGCCGCCCCTTGCGTCTGGTACGCCCACACAGGTGATTTCATGTTGGAAAGAAGCACGTACCCCAGCTCTGCCGTACCGTGAGCCGAGTAGGGAACATAGAAGCCCTTTCCATCAATTCCGATGACTGTTGAGTAGGTGCCGAGGTTCGTAACAATCGGTGTGGGAATTGGAGGGAATTTCGAGTCGAGTGAAAATGCTGCATACCGCTTCCCGAGCGTAGAGAATACGAGCGCATAGTTTCCCGTCGGCGAGACGTACGTCGGGTGGCTGATGGTCGAATTCCCTAATATGTTCATAACGAGAGTCTGCTTTTTCGCAAGATCAGTGATTCCCATGCCAGCAGGAACCATGAACTCGACATACGACTTGCCCCCACTTGAGTAGAAATGTGGTGCATACGCCGACTTAAACACCATGGCCGAGCTGTCGTGCGTATCGAGTATGCTTACGCTCCAGTCCGCAAGCTGATCCGTTGGCATCTGCTGATGTGCATCTTTAGGAGTAAACTGAGTATAGCTGATATATCTTCCATCGGAGGAGACTGCGAGAGCCGCTTTGATTCCCCCATCTGAAGTTAGCTTCTTTTCGGAAGCATTGAGCGCGACCACATCCTCGTCATGGCCATTTGGAGAAAGTACGAGCGCGTACGAACCGTTCGAGCTATGAGCGAAATCCACTATCGTGCCTGACTTTGCTGTTACTTTCGAATCACCGAAAATGCCATGTCGTATGACCGTCACATCTGTCCCTGAACCACTGAGCGTATACGCCCCGTTCATATGCATGCGAGTATTAATACCCTGTATCGTTTCGACGAGTGCTGCGCGCTGCCAATACGCAAGAAACGCTAGCACGCAGATGATTATTAAAATGATTCCGAGAACGATGAGGCTTCGGGTCGAGATCCGAGGTGATTGTGTATCCATCACCTTTCATAATACATGGCATCTTCATTTAGCTGCCGCTCAATGTGTTGATATCAGACTGGAATTGCGCGGCAAAGCCCATAACGCCGTCGCCATAGAATGCATACGCAGGGTTGGTCGCACCACCCCATCCGGCATAGTAGCGGAGTGCCGCGAGACGCTCCGCAGCAGGCGTCTGCGCAGTCGCACCGTTATCTGCCATCAGCATCGCCGTTGCCGTGAAGGCGTCTAGGTTATTCCATGGATTCGATGGAGTGTTCGGATGTCCGGCCGCCTTTGCAATACGGTCTTTCGCTGCGTTGTAGTCCCATGGACCCGCATACGTGCCGTCAGTTCCCTTTCCGCACGATCCGGTCGTGGTGTTCACGTACCCGCCATAGCATGCCCACGTCGATGGAATGAATTGGGCTGGACCCATCGCACCGCCCCATCCGCCACCCTGCGCTTTCGAAACTTTCACCGTGTTCGGGTCAAGACCCAGGTTTGCCATCATGACTTTGAAGACCGGGATGTCACGCGTCGGGCTCATTTCCGTTACCCAACTGCCGGCCACACCGACGTTCGCACCGATGTTGGTCTCCTGCTTCAAGATACCGAGGATAAGCGCGGGACGGACACCAGTCGCGGCACCTGCCTGCTTCGCGAGCGCGATAGCCGTCGGAAGTGAGATCTGTCCGGAGCCGCCGGCAAGCGCGAAGAGTTCGGCACGGATCTGTGCGGCCGTCTGCTGCTGGATGCTAAGCACGCTCTGATAATTTGCCTCTTGCGATTTCGTCGAACTCAAGAGCTTCTGCTTCTGCGCTTGCGCGTCTTGAATCTGCTGCTGTTCGAGCGTTTGTTCCTGCTCGAGCGCAACTTCTTGCGTATGCTGGTCTTCGAGCTGCTGCTTCTCTATTTCTTTTTGCGAGCGAGTATCTGCTGTCTGATTGTATGAGGAATTAAGTTCTTGCTTAAGCGTGCTGAACGTATCGAGGTCGCCGAAGAAACTCGACACATCTTGTGAAGACATCACCAACTCGACGAGGGAATAGTTATCGATCTCATTCGTCTGCCGAATGATTTGGGAGAGTGAGTCTTGTTCGCTGGTGAGCTTGCCGGTCAGCGTATTGATCGTGTTGTTGTGTATGTAAATGTTATTTTGAAGCGCTTTGATCTGCAACTGCGTCGCTTGAAGCTGGAGCTGAGCCTTTTTGATCTGCGCAGTAAGGATATCGATATCGTTTTGGAGTGATTTGTGCTGCCCTTTGAGACCAGTGAGCGTCGACTGCGTCGACGCGATCTGCGTGTTCAGCTGATCAAGCTCTGCTTGCAGCTGTGCCCGACGCGCAGCGACGTCCGAAGAAGCCGTTGCGGTCGAACCTGAAGCATCAGCGGTCTGCGCGTTGGAAAACTGTGGTGCAACAAATATGCCCGTACTAAATACCGCGAAGCTAGCCAACGCCAGAAGGAACATACGTACCCGGAATTTTGAGTCTGAACGAACAGAAACCATAGGAAATAATTGTAGCATAAAGAAAACACCCGCTCTGTTCCGTCCCGAAAGAGTGGGCTCAGGAACAGAGCGGGTGTTTTCTGTTGTGCGCTACTTACTCAGCAGCAGCTTCTTCCTCTTCAGTCTTACCCTTCTGCTCGACTTCGATAGCACTCATGTCGAGTACTGGCTCTTCAGCCTCTTCCTTCGTCTCTTGCGCGAGCGCGACCACTTCTTCAGCCTCAGCCTTCACAGTAACGCCAGTAGGAATCTTAAGATCGCTCACGAGGATCTGATCGCCGATAGCAGCGAGAGTGGAGAGGTCGACTTCGATCTCATGCGGAAGGTTCTCAGGAGCTGCTTCGATATCGAGCTCATGCATGACCTTCACGACGCTTGCGCCTTCCTTTACAGCAGGTGCTTCACCAACGAATGTAAGCGGTACGGCGACTTCAACCTTCGCGCCCTTCTCGATTGCATAGAGATCAACGTGGCGTGGGAGATTCGTGACCGGGTCGACAAACACGTCATGAATAAGCACCTTTATAGGTGATGGCGTGACGCCAGAAAGCTCGATCACCGAAGACTCGCCTTCATCGCGGAGGATGCGAGCGAACTCACGGAGCGGGAGCGAGATAACGAGGGATTCTTGCTTAGGGCCATAAACGACAGCAGGAAGCTTCTCGACTGCGAGGAGCGCAGCTGATTTCTTGCCTGTTTCGGTACGGGTTTCTGCGGTTAAAACGGTAGTCATAATAGGAGGAGTATGCCTCAAAACAGGCGTGAGTGCAAGCCGCACTACCACCCAGACGCCCCATTCGTGTAAAAAGCGAAGTCATTCTCGTACGAATTCGGGCTAACTCCGTTTTTAGCAGGTCGCGGCCATTTATTCGTGGCCTGGTTGTAGGACTCCACGGTCTGATACACCAGCAACATGTAGTCTTTGCCGTTTGATTGGTAGAGATAGCAACCGCCGTTGCCGATCGGTTTCGGGTCAAGCGGGAGAGTCGTTATATATTTGGGAGCGAGGTTCGGGACCCATCCGTTCGAACCGCTCGTATCGTGACTGCCAAAATTCGAACAATTTCCCCACCATGCATTGCTTGTCGTAGGATATACCCCGTTATCGTCGTAGTAGAGGGATAACGCTTTCTGAAGCTGCTGCATCTCAGCGAGACGCTTTGCATCATCTGCCTTCTTTCCTGCCGTACTAAGTGAAGTGAGCACCACCGATGAGAGGATGCCGATGATCGCAATGACCACCAGCAACTCGATAAGGGTGAAGCCACGGAGTGTTTTCATACTTAGAAAATGTTACCAGCACATAGTGGCTGCACTGGACCAGATTGCTAAACTAACTGCCGAACTTGGGCTGCTACAACCTGATACTGCCCATGATTGTCCCGAATTTCGCGCTGGATCGATGAAGGTTGTACCGCCTGCTGCCGGATTCGAATAACTGGTCATGTTATAGTCCAACACTTTGTAATCCTTACCTGTGGCGTCCGTGCGATAGAGGATGCAGTTATGACTTGACGCAAGATTCATCGCTGGATCTTCCGGCAGACGCGGAAGGTACGTCGGCACCAAGCCAGGTATCACCTGATCTTGCGCGACCGGTGAGGCGGGAGCCCAACCAGAACATTCTGATCCCCAGTTTGCAGACTGGATCGGATAATGTCCGTTCGCGTCATAGTACAGTTCGAGCGCTTTCCGTATTTCAGTGAGATTCGAAGCACGCTGCGCATCTTGGGCCTTGAGCTTCGCAGTGCTCAGCGATGTGAGTACAACCGATGAGAGGATACCGATGATCGCGATTACGACCAGGAGTTCGATGAGAGTGAAGCCGCGATGAGAAAATGTCATGTCTTAAATATACCGCGAAAGATTAAAGAATCTTTAGTTTTCCCCATTAGGCATTCAGAGCGTTCGAGACCTTTTCGAGCCGTGCCATAAATACTTCACGTGCAGCCGGCACGTTTTCCGGCTTCCCTGCCCATACCTTTATTGCTTCTTCTTGGAGCGCACGAGCATATGAAAATGTAAGTGGCCATGGCGCATTCTTTGCTTTCACCAATTTCGAAATTGCCGCGAGATTGGCTGTCGCTTCATCAGGTGTTTGCCCACCGGAAAGGAATACGATACCCGGAATGCTTGCGGGCACAGCTTCCATGAGCGCGCCGAGCGTGTCTTCTGCAACCTCTTCCGGCGTGTCGGTGCGTCCGCTGTCTTTGCCTGAGACAGCCATCGAGGTCTTGATGATGACACCCGACAGATCGACTGCCTGATCTTCAAGCGCAGCGACGAGTGCATGCATCGTCTTTGTGATCACTTCGCGTGCACGGAGGCGGCTATGATTGCCGTCGAGCAATACCTCCGGTTCAAGCATCGGCACCATACCTGCCTTCTGCACTTCGCATGCATAGGTTGCGAGGCGTTTGCAATTCTCAATGATCGCCTGCGCAGTCGGGAGACGATCGCCGTCTATCGTGATGACGGCACGCCACTTCGTGAAGCCGGTGTTGTATTTCTCCTTATATGCTGCAAGCCGTTCGGGAAGCCCGATGAGACCCTTCGTGATGAGTTCGTTCTTGCTTTCAGGAAACGGTTCAGTTCCTTGATCGACCTTGATGCCGGGGATGATGCCGCGCTTTGCGAGTGAGATGGGAAACACATCAGCGACGCCATCGCCTTTTTGCTCGAGCGTCTCTTCGTAGAGGATCACGCCCGAGATATATTTTTCGAGGCCAGGCGTTTCGAGGAGTATGTCGCGGAATTCGCGGCGCATTTCTGGGCCAGTGTCGATACCGAATGCAGCGAGACGCTTCTCATCTGCAGACTTATCGCTTTCATCAGCAGCGAGCAATCCTTTGCCGCCAGCCATGAGCATTCGTGCTTCTCCAAAAAGATCTACCATAGGTACAAGTGTACCACGGACAACAAGCGGCCCGTGGTAGAATCTGCACATGGAACCATTACAATTTCTTGCCGTCGGCGACATCGTCTCCGAACCGTTTATCAAGCTCAAGGAAGCGACCGTCGTCTGCGAACATGGCGATGAGAATTGTCAGCTCTGCATGCGCTACGGCGACAAGATCCCCTATGATCACTTCACGTTCATCCCGGCCGTCGGGAACGCATCGAATGCAGCCGTATCTGCTGCACGTCTCGGCCTTTCATCGGGACTCCGTGCCTACGTGGGTGATGACTCGTACGGAACAGAATGCCTTCAGGTATTGGGCGAGCAAAAAGTAGATACGACCTATATGGTCACCGAGCCCGGCAAGAAAACGAACTATCACTACGTGCTGTGGTTCCAGACAGACCGCACGATCTTGGTGAAGCACGAAGAATTTTCATACACTGCCCCGCAGTTCGAAGAAGGCAAAGGCCCCGGCTGGATGTACATCTCTTCGCTCGCCGACCACTCCCTTCCGTATCATGAAGCACTTACCGAATTGCTCGCGAAGCATCCAGAAACAAAACTGACATTTAACCCGGGCACCTTCCAGATGAACATGGGAGTCGAGGCAATGAAGGGATTGTATGAACGCAGCGAGTTGTTCGTAGTGAATGTACAGGAAGCGGAGCGTATTCTTAAGCTCGAAGCAGGACAGGATATCAAGATCTTGCTTGCAGGACTTCGCGCGCTCGGCCCAAAGATCATTGCTATCACTGACGGAACAAAAGGTGCGTACGCGTATGACGGCAATGAGATGCTGTTCGTGCCGATGTATCCGGACCAAGATCCGCCGTTCGAACGCACGGGCGCTGGCGATGCATTCGCATCCACCGTTTCGGCTGCGCTTGCAATCGGCAAGCCGCTTCACGAGGCACTCCTCTGGGGACCGATCAATTCAATGTCTGTCGTGCAGAAAGTCGGCGCGCGCGAAGGTCTTCTCACTCGCGAACAGCTCGAGAAGTATCTCGCCGACGCACCTGCGTCATACGCAGTTAAGCCACTTTAATTTTCGGCTTATTTGCCGAGGAGTTCGCGTGCAGCGTCTTCGATGTGCGTGGATGAAAGACCGTAATGCGCGATGAGCTCGTCCGGTGTACCTGATTGACCGAAAAGGTCTTGAATGCCGAGTCGCTTGATCGCGACGGGATACGTACTTGAAAGGAATTCTGCGATCGCACTTCCAAAACCGCCTGCTGCCTGGTGTTCTTCGATAGTAACGACATGATGCGTGCGCTTTGCTGCTGTGAACACTGCTTCCTCATCGAGCGGTTTGACAGTTGGCACCGAGAGCACGATCGAACCGATACCTGCAGCATCGAGCGCACGCGCTGCGACGAGCGCGTTATACGCCATGCTACCCGTTGCCATAAACGTTACCTTCGGGCCGCCATTTTCAGGACCGCTGGTCCAGAGCGTGAGTGCCTTCCCTATTTCAAACGGCGTTTCTGGAGTTGTGAATGTGGGCACTGGCGATCTGCCGAATCGTATATAAAAAGGTGTCTTTGCTTCTGCAGCAGCCACAACCGCTTTGCGCGCTTCTTCCGCATCTGCCGGCACCACGACCGTCATGTTCGGGAGCATACGCATAAGGCCGATGTCCTCAAGCATCTGATGCGTCGCGCCATCAGGCCCCACCGAAACACCTGCATGCATGCCGCACACGATCACGGCGCGTTCGTTGAGCGCGATTGTCGTGCGAATTTGTTCATAGCTGCGACCTGGAGAAAACGCTGCATATGATGCAATGAATGGCACTTTGCCCGCCGCTGCAAAACCCGAACCGAGTCCGGCCATATTCTGTTCGCCGATCCCTACCTCGATGAATCGGGCCGGAAATTCTTTCTGGAACCATTCGGCGCGCGTACTTTCTGCAAGATCCGCGCAGAGCACGATCACATTCGGGTCTGCCTTTCCTGCTTCGATGGTGCCCGTACCAAAGCCATCGCGAGTGGGTTTTTGTTCGATCTTTGGATCGAACAGATTCTCTACAAGTTTTGCTTCAGGATTGATCATATTTATGCGTATTCGTGCGGAAGCTTGCCCTTCATGGAGCGAAGCTCGCGAAGGAACAGCCTTCCTTCTTCAGCAGTCGGTGGTTTGCCGTGCCAGTGATAATCGAACTCGATCTCTGGAACCCCCTTGCCAGGAATCGTGTGTGCAATGATGAGCGTCGGCTTTTCATACACAGTCTTCGCTTCTTCAACAGCTTCAATAAATTGACGAATATTGTGTCCGTCCACTTCCAGCACATGCCAACCAAATGCTTCATACTTCGCGCGAAGCGAATCGAGCGGCATCACGTCTTCCGTCATGCCATCGATCTGGATGTTATTGCGATCGATCACGGCAGTAAGATTCGAGAGCTTGTACTTCGCCGTCCACATGACCGCCTCCCATACGTTCCCTTCGTCTTGTTCCCCATCACCCATGAGCACATATACGTGCGGCGCGCTTTCACTCGAAGCTTTGGCGGCACCCGCATCCATACGAAGCGCATATGCCATGCCTGCGCCTTGCGAGAGTCCTTCTCCAAGCGGACCTGCAGTATTTTCCATGCCGGGCAAACGTAAGCGCTCTGGGTGTCCTTGAAGTCGCGAACCGAACTTACGCAGCGTGAGGCACTCCTCTACCGGAAAATATCCTGCGTGTGCCATCGTCGCGTAGCGGACCGGTACGATGTGTCCATTCGAAAGTATCAGTCGATCACGTCCTTCCCAATCCGGATTCTTCGGATCGTGTTTCAGAATATGAAAATAAAATGCAGTGAAGATGTCCGCCATGCCGAGCGGTCCGGCAGTGTGCCCACTGCCTGCAGCAACGAGCATCTCGATGATCGTCTCGCGCACTTTCTCTGCTGTTGCTTCGAGCGAAGCGATTTCTTTTTCAGTTAATGCCATTACTTCTAGGATACCACCTAGCCGTTATGTTCACGCACGATATCCCGAAATGATTCGAGTGTTTCTTTAAGGTTTTGTGATCTCCAGATCGCAGAACCCACAACGAGACGATCTACGCCGATAGAAAGAAGTGCGCGCGCCGTCTCAAGCGACACTCCCCCATCCACTTGGATGAGTACGTCCGAATGAGTACTCCGGAATTGTGAAATCTTGCGAAGTACCCGTTCATCGAACGGCTGGCCTTGTTTGCCGATCTGCGCGATCCCCATGAATTGCACATAGTCTGCGTATTGCAAGAACGGCTCAAGCAGCGTCACATCGCTCTCAATATTAAGAGCCACACCCATGGAAAGAAGATCCGGAGCAAAGTCCTTATCGTGGCCATACCGCGTGTTCACTTCTTCCATCGTCTTGAGGAGCGTCGTCGAACTCTCTGCATGGAAAATAAGTTTATTCGCACCCGCAGCAATCCAATCCCCTACCACATCTTCAGGGGCACTCAGCATCAGGTCCATCTCATACTGGATACGGCCCAGGTATGGGAGCGGATTGTCTCCATCAAATTTCACTGCTGCATCTCCTTCTGAATACGGCCATGATGCTGGTCCGACGAATTTCCCATCGACCAGATCTATCTGCACCATGCTCGCATTCCCGACCAGCAATGAGACTTTATGTTCGATGTCTTCGCGCGACGTTGGCAGGATTGCTGGGACGATGGCGCTCATACGTAAATGTTACCAGGCGGTCTGTACTGCGGGAGTGTACACCGCCCAATTCTTGATGCTACTGGATCGTGCTGGATCAAGGAGCGAGGCTTCTGTCGCGTTCGCATAATTTGTCGATCCGCAACTGAGTCCCGCAATAAACTTATAATCCGTGCCGTTGGATTTGTAGGCGTAGCAACAAGTGCCGGCACCGGCGTTCATATCCGGATCAACTGGTATCGCGGAAATCGCTCCGCTTGCTACAAGCCCAGGAATAAGGGCACTCGCTGAAGTAACTGTCGTCATGCCGGCATAGGTGCATTGCGTATTCCATGCGCTTCCGGTAGACGGGTATACGCCATTATTGGAACTTGCATAGTTTTCGAGTGCCTTCTGCACTTCGCGCAGGTCTGAGAAACGGCGCGAGTCATTCGCTTTTGCGCGAGCAGAGTTCAAAGACGTCAGTATCACCGAAGAAAGAATGCCGATGATCGCGATCACGACAAGAAGTTCGATGAGGGTAAAGCCGCGAGCTGGAGTCTTCATGGTTACGGGTTAGAAGTATGGAATGCTTTCGCAGCTTCTTCTGGCGTCGGCGTTGTTACGTTGCTGCCGACATGATTGCCCACGACATAGAACCCGACCGCGAATACGAGCAAAGCAACTGCTGCAATGAGCAGCACTACCTGCGCGCTCTGCTCGTCCTTGGCAAGGCCGGTCGAGATCGCGAGACGCGTTATGAGGCCTGTGTCGTTTTTCTTTTTTTGCATAGATGCGGGTCGGGTAACGGTCAGCAGGTCCTCTTCTTCAAACTGTACATCACCATCCATAGTGCTAAGGATATCATTAAAATTCGAGAATTAGTATTTCTGGATGCGTCGTATATGGCGCGGATCCTCCGAGAACGGCGTGCCGAGGAAGATTCGTACCGCATCACGAGCTTCTGATTCATCCAGGAATCGGGCTCCCAGGGAAAGGATATTGGCATCGTTATGCTCGCGAGCAAGCGTAGGAATATCGAGCGGGCCACCATAGAATACGGCCGCCCTGATGCCCGCTACTCGGTTCGCTGCCATCGCCTCCCCTTGGCCGCTTCCCCCAATGATAACACCCATCGTGCCCTGTTCTTCCGCCACTGCGTGTGCACAGGGCGTTATGAAATTAGGGTAATCGTCTTCCGGATCGAGCTCATGAGCTCCCATATCCTCGACTTCATGGCCGAGACTACCTATATAAGGTATGAGCTGGCTTTTCAGCTCGAAGCCGGCATGATCACTCGCGATGTACACCTTCGCCATAGAAACTATGCGTGGCCGGCCTTGATGACGTGCTGTACAAGGGTTGATGTGTACCCCATTTCATGGCGGTACCATGCTAGCTTTTTGTACATACCATTGCCGGAAACGCCTGTTAAACTCGCTGATTTCATGCCCTAATTGTATCACCTCGAGGCCGCTTAAAGAAAAACCTCGCTCGCTCGCTTTGTGAATACCCCATGCGAGATGAGGTTCTCAAAAAGCGAGCGAGATTTCTATTCGATTTTCAAGGTGCCGCCCGTCGAGATAACTATAGCGCGGACTCCTTACGCCTTGCAATGCCCCTGTCTGGCAACCCCTTACGCCCCGCCAGGGCAGGAAATTTCCTCCGAACAAGAGGGTGCGCCAGAGCTTCCTTGTCTCCGAGCTTTGCTTTCTCACGCCAGTATATCTCCTGAACTGACGATCGGGCCATGCCGTACTTCTTCGCCAAGGTGCCGAAGGTATACTTTTCAGGATTCAGATCATGCAGCGCGACTATCTCTTCGTTGCGCTCCGTATTCGCTTTCATTCCACTATCCTAGCGTGGAAATTCCCTCCGTTCTACTGACTCGTCATGCGACCGTACTTCCCTGTCTTGAATGAGACAGGACGCAGGCGACCTTGGGTATTCGATTCGTTCCGGCTCTTCTTCATGCGCGGGAAATTTCCTGCTGCGCGCGGCGGTTCTGCCAGAGGCGTGCCGCGGCTCTTCATGACCTTGGACCAATCCTCTTTCAAGTCCTCGCCCCATAGCATCGTATAGATGTAGGAGCTGTCGAGATTCGAATGGCCGAGCACGTTCGATACGGCCGAATTGCTTCGGAGCGTGCGGACGGTATCGCGTCCCATTGAATGTCGTATCGAGTGCGCGTTGACCACTGGAATGCCTGCCCGGTTCGAGAGCATGCGCATGATCTCCGCCGCGCCGCGGCTGTTCATGCGAGAGCCGCGTACATCGTACTGCCCTGACTTGGCGATCGAGACGAAGAGCGCTTCCGGGTCATTGAACTTAAAAAGCGTTTGCAGATGATTCTTCTTGTCGAGCCATGCCTTGATATGCTTGTTGGTCTCTGGCGTCCAGAATATTTGTCGCACCGGACGGCGACCGCGAGACTTTTCAGTCTTGATGATTGCGGTGCGCTTCTTGAGATCAAGGTCTTTTACGTCGAGCGAGCATATCTCGCCGACTCGCGCGCCGGTATCCCACAAGAGCAGGAGGAATGCCCGGTTGCGGATGTGATGAGGCCGAGGAGAATTCTCCGGTATCTCCTTGAGAATCTTCTCGAACGTCTCGAGATCGGCAACGCGCGGGATATTGAATTCCTTTCGCGGCACCGGGATGAGCTGCTCGTTGAAAGTGGTATAGCCGCGAAGGTTGCAGAATTCGAAGAGCTTGCGAAGAGCGATAGCGATGAGGTTTATGCCGTTCGGCTTCCAGCCGAGGCGCTCTAGTTCGCCGAAGTACCAAAGGACATGCGGGAGATCGATCTCCTCGAGTTCCGGGTCTTGCATGCACAGGCAAAAAATACGAAGCAGCCGATCGTATCGGGCAGTCGTAAGGCGCGAACCGCGGAAGGTTCGCACTTTGTTGAATTCATCGATGACTTGGCTGAGACGCATATATAGCTTGAAGCCCACCCTGATGCGACTCGAGGTGGGCTTTCAGCTATGGCGTCTCTAAGGACGTCAACGTGCACCCCAGCTGGGGAGACATACCCTTGCAGGTATGCCACCCCATAATATCGCACCCTGGGATGCAAGTCAGCAGAAAGTCCATTGGTCGCATCGGCCCCGGATTCCGGGCCCCGATCCCTTTCGGGACAATGGCTTCCACTACACCCTAGTGTAGTGGTTTTCTATTGTCAATAATACAAATGTGTCTTCAAATAAAATGGTTCTGTGCTGTGGTAAATCATGGCTCAACAGAGCCATATTTTCGCTCTACTAAACAAGGAAAAAGGCCGCATCGCCCTAAAAGCGATGCGGCCAGTTCACTTTTCATGGAGGGAAAAGTGTGTTGTCGAGTTCTCCTAGCGCGTCCCGCAGAAAGTCGACCACGCGGGTCTCGAGGGGCGGTATCTCCCTGCCGTTTTCCGGCCCCACGGGAACGGGGACGGCGGGGAAACTCCGCTCCAGATCGCGGATGGTGATCGGAGTCCCGTCCGCTTTGACGAACCTCGAGAAGAAGCCGATGCTCGCGCCCAGGCAGAACCTGGAAATGAGCGCGGCGGCTTCAGCCGGAAGGCTTGCCCAGTCTTCTGGCCGGCCGAAAGGCAGGACATATGGCCGGGAGAGTGCACCGGCTCCTGCAATTCGGAGCGGTACGCAGCCCTCGGAAGTTTTCTCTCCGAGGATGCGTCCGCATCCGGGTGCGAACGGAACCAGGTCATGGTCATTGATCCAGTCGACCAGCTCCCCGACCTCCTGAAGCACCGCCACTTCCCCTCCGAATGACTCCTGCAAGCTCTCGCGGATCGCGGAAGTGCAGAAACCGAGAGCGAGGACAGATGGACTTGCGCCGCGCATGGAAAGTTCGGATAGCATGAAGCGAACCGAGCCTCCCGTGAACACCCCTTCTTCGACGAGAGCGAATGGGCGGCCTGAAAGCCTTGCGACCAGGACATCCAACTGCTTCTGCAGAGAGGGGTATCCGGGTCTGGGGCCGTAGCCGATCAGTTCGCCTTCGCGATCGAAGAGCCTGTTGATTTGGAGCACGTGGCTTTCCGGCCATTCATGAGCCATCTCGGGACACGTGCTCACTATCGCAAGGTTGGAAAGCATTGCGCCCATATCCTTTCGGATTGAGCGCGCGAGTTCCTCTATGTGAATCGTATGCACATCGACATTCGGCAGCACTTCTTTCATGAGGTCGCGCAGCAACCGATGAAAGTCGTGGAAGACCAGGTCGTCCCGGCCGGGAACCGCGAGGATGTCCGATCGAAACACTTGCAGGCGGGTAGCCACATCATGGGTGACGACATAGTAGTCCCCATGAGAAGGCTTCGCCGTTTCAGGCGCGAGCATTGGAGCCTCCTTTCACGAGGACTGTTGATCTGGAAATGTACCAGCCGAAGGAATTTTAACGCCTCCCGCGGTAAAGCGCGAACTTAATCGGTCTTGTCCTTAAAGCGGTCGATCATCATCTTATATCCGCCGCAGCCCTCCTTGAGCCATCGGTTGATCTTCGTGATCGTCTTTGGGGAGACCATCTCGTTGCCGTCCCATTTTTCTTGAATCTGCGTGAAGGACATGCCTGAGTCAAGCATCTTTGCGATTTCCCATCGCATAGCAAATTCGCGCAAGTCGCGCTCGCTCATGAGATCGCGGAAGAATGCCTTGAGCTCATCCTCATTCTTGAGCGACAGGAATACCTTGAGCAGTTCGGGAGACCTCTGCTCTATTTCCGACCAGATTCCGTATTTTTCTTGATCGGGTATCGCCATATACGCTTAAGTATATAGCACTTCTTGCCGGCTAGTCGAGAAACTTAGGGTTCGGGTTCTGGCCCACGACTTCGAGAGTCTTTTGGTCGATGATCCTGCCGCAGTCGGCGCAGACATAGAGGCCGTTCCAGTCGCTACCGACTACCGGCTCCATCTCGTTCCCTTTCTCGTCGCAAGGATAGAAGCCGCCATCGGACGGCATATTCCCGCAGATACATACCCACGCTTCATCGTTCCCGGCTTCATGCGTTATATGCTCTTTTGTTTCCATAAAGCCACTATAACGCGTGCCCTTCCCGCTGTCAGCGGGGCCGGCATTGACCCTATCCCCTGGCCATTGTGCGGAGGGCTGGAAGCAGGCTATGATTTAGGAACAACTGAATAAGAAAAAGTAGCCTAAACCTCCAGCTTCGGCTGGGGGCATGGCGAAAAAGGCGATCAAGCATAGAAAACCCGTCATGGGGATGCTTGATCGCCGTATGGGGAAACCTGTACGCCTGGCTCACGCTGGGACCCGTGGCGGGTTTTCTGTGTCCGCTCACTCCTTAAGGCGAAACCAGAAATCATTTTTCAACTCCTCTTCCAGTTGTGAAGCATCCGCATGCGACAACACTCCCATATACGAGCGCAACGACCCGAAGAGAGTCTCTTCCGGGATAGCCCCTTTTTTGTACTGCCTTACCCTGCCGCGGAGCTTTCGGAACATGCGCTTCCGCGTTTTGGTTCTAACTACTGTATGCCCCGGCAATACCACATAGCCGAGGAAATCGATTCCCTGCCGATACTTTCGAATTGTGATCTTGCTGGGATGCAGCTCAAGCGCCAGCCGCTCTGCAAGGAATCTCCCTATTACCGGGAGCAGTCCGGCGAGGTATGCCTCATCGCGGGAGACGATGATGAAGTCGTCCGTATACCGAGCGTAGCGCTGCACTTTCATTTCCTGCTTGATGAACTGGTCGAACTCGTTCATGTAGAGGTTAGCGAAAAGCTGCGAAGTGAGGTTCCCGATCGGTATGCCTTTCTCGTCCGAGAAGCTGTCGACGATCTCTCGCAGGAGCCACATCGCATCAGCGTCCTTAATCTTCCGCTCGAGGATGCCGACGAGGGTCTCGTGATTGACGCTATCGAAGAACTTCCGCACATCGCACTTCAGCGCAAAGCAGGGTCTCGTATTATTCCGGCTTTCCGCGCGCAGCATCTCGGCGATCTTCTCGACACCTTTATGGGTTCCTTTCCCCACGCGGCACGAGAAGGATGTGGGAATGAATGTCGGCTCGAAGAGAGGATTGAGGACGCTGAATATGGCGTGGTGCAACACCCGATCTCTCACCGTGGCCTTATGAATCCTCCGCAGCTTCGGATCGCGAATCCAGAAGCCGTAGTAGCCTCCGTGCCTGTACGTCTTGTCGCGAAGTTCCCGGTGCAGATGAAAAATATTCTCTTCGAGGTGGCGCTCGAATTTGACGACATCCGGCTTGTTCCTTTTGTCGTTCTTGAAAACGCGCCACGCGGCGAAGAGATTCTCCGGCGAAATTATTTGCCCGTATATGTCCCTATAAACTTTCATGCCTATGAATGAATTTGATACGCCGATTTTTAAGAAGTCCTACGATCTGTATAAGGTCTTTTATGGATACCGCGCCGATGTCCCTAAGCAAGACCGCTACACCATTTGGCAGAAGTGCGAGACGCTGATGGTCGAGATGCTCGAGAGCATTCTCCTGGCCGGTCAGACTGCGAAGGCAGAGAAGCTCCCTGCGCTCGAAGAAGCGAGCATGAAGCTGAATCTACTGCGCGTCTTCATCCGCCTCATGTGCGATGTGAAGGCCATCGATAACAAGAAGTACGTCTCCCTCGAGACGAAGATCGACGAGATCGGAAGGATGCTCGGAGGATGGATAAAGTCCACGAAAGAGCGGTAGCATAAATCCCGCCCCGAAAGGCGGGATTTTACGCTTGGATAGAGAGGCGACTGCCGAGACGCCGAAACGCCCAAGTTGGAGTTCCGGTTGTCGTCCCAATAGTTGTTGACGTTGAGGCCATCGGCATCGAAATTGCCGACGTTCACGCGGTTGCCGTCCGAGTCGAGAAATTTGTCCACCCCCATCCCTATCACCAGACCTTGAGGTTTGCCGGAGGGCTTGCACCTCATCCCTATATCCTCTCGATCCTGAATATATTGCGGGAGCAGCTCCCGATGCGACTCGAGGAACATCTCCACCAGGAGCGGACAAGAAGTTCAATCTCTATCCTCTTCGCGCTCTGCCGTAATCCGTAGACGCCGGCACTCTGACGAGTTTGAGGCGAGACATCCCGCGAGGCCGAACCGTAGCCGGGCCTTCATTAGCAAGATAGGTCGATAGTATCAAAAGAAAGAACCCCCGCGCAAGCGCGCGAGGGTTCAAGGATTCAAGAGGATCAAGTCCTCAAGGGTTCGAGGTTCAGAACTTCCGAGACGCCGAAACGCCCAAGCTGGAGTCCCGGTGGTCGTCCCAATAGCTGCGGACGTCGAGGCCATCGGCATCGAAATCGCCGACGTCCACGCGGTCGCCGTCCGAGTCGACCGAACTGGTGCGAACGTAGAGCTCGTCGAGCAGATAGATGTCGCGGACGGCCTTGAAGGTCGTCAGCGCCCAGGTCGCCTCGGCGGCGTTGGGGATCATCATCGGCTCGGCGACGAGCGCCTGCTGCTCTTCCCAGTTCTTCGACAGCGAGTCTTCGACCGGCTCCTTGCGGAACGCGATCCAGCCGAGCGCATCGGTCTTGTCGTTGCGCGCGAACTTCTCGCCGGCATCGTCGTACCAGCCCGAATCGTCCTGCTCCGGCCCCTTCGAGTAGAAGAAGTCGGCATGGACGGCGCGGACGTCGAGCATCGACATCGCCGTGGGCGGGCCCGCGACCAGCATCATGCCGGCATCGCGGATCGCTTCGAGCGTGGCCTGATCGGGGAGCTTGCGCCCCAGCTCGATCAGCTGATCCTCGGTGTACTGGACGCCGCGGGCCGTCATGATCTCGTCGGCGGAGATGAAGTCGTTGCCGAGGATCGAACGGGCCAGGGTGTAGTCCGGCAGCTTGCTCGTGAACCGGCTGATGCCGGCCAGGAGGTAAGCCTGGAACTCGCCGCCGCGCTCGATGAGACGCTGCAGGCCGTCCTTGTCGGGGTTGACGTCCTTGAGGGCGCGATCGCTCGCGTCCTCGACGAAACGCTTGAACTGCTTGGACTGGTCGGACGTGATCGACTGAGTCGTCATCGTCGTTCTCCTTTGGTAGTTCCCGAAGCGCTCGGGGTAGCGACTGTCTCGAATGAGACGAGTTTTCTAATGCCTTGGAAAGCAGCAAAAAACTCGCCTCATTCCTGAACCTTTTCAAAGACCATTCTCGGGGTAGAGATTATCACATATAGCCCCTTATGTCAAGGCTAGTTCCAGAGCCAGATTCCTACCACGATAAGGGCAAATATTATGAGTCCGATGGTTGTTAGTTCCATGATTCAGCCGATATAGCATTGAGATTCGATATGCGCGCCGGCCACTCCTTTTCGCCATTGTACAGCCAGAGCTCGGAGCCAGCACGATCAGCCATCTTTGAAAGATACTCATGCACCGCATCCTGCCTCGAATCCTGTAAGACGAGCAGGTATCTTATCCCGCCATCCGTTAGTGCGGTCGAGTACCGAAGAAGCTGCACGATTCCCTTTTCGCCCTGCGCGACTGAATTAAAGCCGTTGGCGCTCTTGATCTCGCAGAGGAATCGAATGCCGTTCTTCTCTGCGAAGAGGTCGAAACTCCGGGTCTTGTAAACCTTAAAGCCCTTGCCCTTCAAATAGAGCACTGTGTCCTTGAGAATCTGTTCGTGTGCCTGCTCCGCGTCATTGGTCTTATCGAGCCATTCTGAGGAGTACGCGGGCGCACCGGCAACGAATTTGCGGGGCGATATTTTATCAGGGTCGACTTCTTCGAGGAACGTATCGACTACAGGAGGCAGAGATGCGATCGTCTTCGTTATCTTCTCTTTGGATTCTTCGACTGAATCGAGGGTGCCCATCGGGTCAAGCGCGGCGATGAGTTCTATCATTTCCGCTTCCGGGAGTTCCGGCCGTACCGACTTGAGTATAGTGAGAGCAATACCGCCGAGCGCCGAGAGGGACGCTGGCGATGAGCGCACGCGTGAGATGTCTCCGAATGCGACTGTTCGCAGAACCGACATGAGCTGGTCGGGCACAGCATGTTCTAGGTCGCTGAAAGCAGTTCGCGGAATGGACTCGAGCTCTCCGCGGGACGGAGCCGCGAAGCTGACGCGCTCGTTCCGTTCGAGCATCTCAATGAATGAGGTGCGCTCTGCATCGTCGCATTCGCGTATCCCTTCTTCGCCTTTGAGCGAGGGTAGTTTCCACGGCTCGCGCGATTCGCGGTGAGGGAGGAAGCGAGCCGAGAGGAATCCTTCGGAAGTGAGGAGGAAGTCGTCCTTATACTTCCCCTCTTGATAGAGCTCGATGCTCGTAGGCGCAAGCATGGCGTACAGGAACTCCTCGTCTCCGCTTCGCACGACGAGCCAGAGCCTCGATCCGACGAGGGCACCGGGTTCCGCCTTCATCTTCCCGCCCGGCACGTGATACTCAAGCGAAAGCGGCCCGTCCATGCCGGAGCCTAAAGCTGCCTCGTTAAATATCCAGACGTGATCTTTATTCATGAGGTATTGAGAGTTCTGCGAGGGCCTCGTCGAGAGAGTTCGGCCACTTCACCTCGTCGCCGAGAAGCTCGTGCTGGCGCACTTCCTTTTCGCGCAAGCGCTGTACCTCGCCCTCCTCTATCGTGCCTCGGCACACTACTAAATGATAGTTCACATTCTCGGCTTCCTGGCCTCTTCGGTGTATGCGATCGAGGGACTGCAGGAAGTGAGCCGCCTGGTTGGAGAAAGAGATGTATACGGCGTCCGATGCCGCATGTAGCGTGATGCCGGCGCCGGCGGCTGCCGGGTTCGCTACGCAGATGCGGACTTGCGGATCGTTTTGGAAGAGATGCACAGCATCAGCCCGTTCCTTTGCCGACGAGCTTCCGTCGAGCAGTACCGGCGAATATCTCTCGTAGCGCTTCATAATGCTTTGGAGGCTCGCGCGATAGAACGACCAGATGAGGAGCTTCTTCTGGCCGCGCTCGACGATCTCCTCGACGAGCTTATCGAGGGCCTCGAGCTTGGCGGACTTGTCGGAGAAAGTGGGATCTACGGCTTCGGGGCACGCGCAGATTTGGAGGAGAGTCGAACGCTGCTGGAAATAGGTAGCAAGCGACTTTCGGAAGGTCGCGTTATCCATGCTCTTGAGGGAAAGCTCTAACTGGCCCCGTGATTCCTCATAGAGTGCGGCCTGCCTCCCTGTCATGGATACGGAGACCAGGTTGAATTTCTTATCCGGCAGCATCGGGAGCACCTGCTCCTTCAGGCGTCGCACGTATGCGCCTCTCTGCTCTATCCGTTCGTTTATGAGCTGCGTCCGGTCTTCTTCGTCCTTAGGCGGCACGAAACCTGCGAATGTGTAGCCGCTGTCGGCGATGTCGAATTGGCTGATGACATCGATCGCGGAATTCGGAGCCGGGGTGCCGCACATGACGAACCCCTTTACGCAGAAATCGCGCAGTTCGCGCACGGCGACCGATCGGAACGCATCTTTGTTCTTTACATTGAATGACTCGTCGACAGCCAAGGTCGCCTTCTTTGAACCGAGTACGCCCTTGAGCGCGACAAGAAGAGACGGGACCGACTCGAAATTGCAGATCAGCACGTCGAACGGCGAGAGCACCGCTTTCCGTTTCTCCTCTGCCGAGCCTTCGGCCGTTCTTACTCGGTATTTTCCCGGAAGGAACTTCTCTATCTCCTTTGACCAACCACCCATCATGGTGACGGGAGAAACTATGACGAGGCAGTCAGTCTCGCCGCGCTGCCTTAGAACGTCGAACGCAGCGAGTGTGGTAAGAGTCTTCCCTATACCCTGCTCATCGAACAGGCAGAGGCCGAGGAGTCCTGGCGTGGTCATTGCGGTGACGGCGATTGCCTGCGCGGGGTCGAGGATTTCAGGCCATGGCGTCTCGAGCTGATCTACCTTGTTATCACGAACTCCCTGCATGGCGACATCACGAGCGGCGCGGTGCCGATCATACACATCAGTCTCTCCCGAGAGCGCTTCGGGGATAGCGCCGCAGACTTCTTGGAATACGGAAGACGCTGCGACAGCAGCGATGATCGGCAATGAGAAGGATTTCGGGCCGATGGTCGTGATCTGACCATGTCCCAGGGCCTCGCTCAACTTCGCCTTGAGTCGAAGAAATGGGACGCCTTCTCCTTCGCAAATAATCTGTGAGTTCTGTACTTTAAAAGTGAATGGCATCAGGAGTTCAGCCGCAATTTACTCTTCTGAAGCGGCTGAACTCATCTTCTCGATAAGCGTCAGCGCTTCGGTGAGGCTCTCGCGCGCGGACGCGGGAAGCGCTTTGATCTCTCCGGCTTTCATGGCCTTGAGGAATTTCACGAACGCGTCGATGCGGCCCGCTGCTTCGTCGCCTGATCGCACAACGCGCGCATTGTAGTCGAGCGTGGACTTTGCGTCCTTGGCTGCATCAGGATCGTTCCCTGCGATGATCGCCTTCACTTCCGGGTCTTTCCACGCCTTGTATGCGATGCGGACTTCCGGGAAGCTCGAGAACTTTTCCTGCTTCATCCAGCGAAAGAAGTTTGCCTTGAACTCGAGATCGGTCTGCAACGGCTCGTAGAAGGACTTCTGGGCTTCATTGAAGAACTGGTAGTTCTTCGCAGCAATCGTTTCCGCCTCCTGCTCCGTAAGCCCGAGGCCGCCGCCGAGCTCATCGTTCGGGTCTTCCGGCGCTGTCGCATAAGTAAGGAAGTCATTGATGATCTGGTTGATGCGGATCGTTTCCTTTACTTTGCTTGCCGGCCACTTGAACTTCTTTGCGATGTCTGCCGTATCGATACCGGCTTCGTGCTCCTTTATGACATGCGATGCCTTGACGTAGTCGGGCCACTCGATCTTGAGCGATGGCGAGAAGTTCTCTTCCACGAGGACGCGCTGCTCATCGTCTTCTGTCGCATCCTCCATGAGCACGTACGCGTCTATCGTTTCGTGATCCTGGCGATTCGGCTCGGTCGTTGGAAGCGTTTCAAGGATATAGCGCACCGCGAAGAAGCGGCGGTTTCCGTCGAGCAGCTTACCGTCGAATGAGAGGGTGATCGGCTCTCGCAAGCCGTTCTTCATGATGTCGTCGCGCAAAGCCGCGAGCTTCACATCCGAATCCTTCTTCATCAGGTCGTAGAGTTCGTCCTGCTGCAGCGCGCGGGTTCCCACGGCTTGCTGGAGACTTCGCTTCGCGAGGTCGATGCGCGGGTTCTCCGCCCATCCTTTGATCTCGGACATCTTCGCGCGGCCTTCCCAGACCTGCAGGCGGCGGCCGTTATAGAGGCGCGTGCGGAGTATCGGCTCTGGCTTCTCGAGAAGGAACGATGGTTTCGTGTTTGTCATAAGTATTAAAAATTATTCTTCAAACGGAATATTGTGCAGGCGAAGCAAGCCCTCGAGGTAGATCACGCGCGAGGCGAGTTCGTTCTCTCCATTGCCAGGCTGCATGTCGCCCATCCATGAGCAGTCAGCGAACGGCGATGCGAGTTCGTCCTGGAACGGATCGGCAACTTCGGTGAAGTAAATCTTTTCGAGCGAAATCTGGCTCTTCCAGAACGCACAGAGCTCGTCCGTGAACACTTCGCAGAGCCCGTCATTCAGGACATCCTGCAGGGTGGTGTGCTCCGAATCGACTCCCCTTGAGCGAAGGACGAAGATCGCTAGGTCTGTGAACGGAGTCTTGGTCTTACGTCCGTGGAGGAAGACGGGAAGGTTCGACTTCCAGTCCGGGTGGCGATCGATTCCCCAAGTAAGCCCCGTTGCCTCGGGCCCGAGCATGAGCAGCGGGTTCGATGGGCGGCTCGGATAGCCGTACGCCGTTGCGCTCGTGGTCGCTTTCTTGAGAGAGACCGTAAGGAAGTTCGAGGAGAATCGCTTCTCGGGAGGATTCCCGCCGACTGAAACCTCTCCTAGATTGAGCACATGATATGGATCGCTGCCGTTCTTCAACTGAACGAGCCGCGTGAATTCGCGGCTAAGACCAGACCTGTTGTTCACGCCGAGACTGACATCCGGGTTGAAATCGAGCGGCGCAGTGCCGCCGGTGCGCTTTAGGAGGGCATCAAACGCAAGAAAGCACATCAATGCCGATGTGCGCTCGAGACCAGTCTTTCCTCCGGTCTCATTCTGGCGTAGACGCAGGAATGAATCCCGTATCAGATTTTCGTTTAGGTAGCGCATAGTTCATGGTTCGTAGTGAATCGCCTTGTCGGAAGGTCGCAATGGACGCTTCTCTTTCAAGAAATCGGTCAGCGTCCGGGGCTTATGCCCCTCGAGTACGTTCACTACTTCGAGGGCAACCTCGTAGGCGAGCCTCGGAGGAACGGCATTCCCTATTTGCTGGTACTTCGACTTGACGCTCCGGCCCCCGAACACGAACCAGTCCGGGAAGCTCTGGATTCTCGCTATCTCACGGACTGAGAATACCCTAGTCTCAACGGGATGCCAAACGCCTGCGTTCTCTGGCTTGAAAGCCGCCGTAATGGTTCCGGCGATGTCGTCGCGGTGGAAGCGGGCATAGAATTTCGGCCATCGGTACTTCTCCATGTTGTTCCTGATGTACTGCAAGCGCTCGGGTAGCTTGTCGTATGGAATATCCTTCCACGATCCGCCTTCCGGGATATACGAGCCGAGTTCGATGGCTTGGGGGTTGAGCTGCATGAGCTCTCCCTGGTTCGGAAGGTCGGGAGTCGCGTCTAGTATGGTCTCCCCGATGCTTAGCCCGATCTTCGGCTTCTCCTGCGGATAACGGAATGGCCCAAGGTCGCTATCGCGGCGCACGCCGACAATGAGGAGGCGGAGGCGTCGCTGCGCGACCCGGTGGTTCGATGCGTCGATGAGCTTGAACTGGCAGTCGTACCCTTGGTTATGAAGCTGTTGGAGTATCTCCTCTATGAGCAGCTTCCTTCCGATCTTTACTGAAAGCAGACCGCGAACGTTCTCGAATAAGACCACGCGAGGATTCAGCTCGCGCACCGCTTCGAGGGCGTAATTAAATAGGTCGCCGCGACGATCGCTGACGCCGCGACGGGAACCTGCGTTTGAAAATGGCTGGCACGGAAATCCTGCCGAGAGCACGTCGAGCGGCTCTTCTAGTTTCGGCCATCCGATGGTACGAATGTCGCCCTCCGCTATCTCGCCGAGGTTATCGCGGAACGTATCGCACGCATCGGGATCGATGTCGTTCGCCCACACCGTTCTGAAACCTGCCGCGCGAAAGCCGAGGTCGAGGCCGCCAACTCCCGAGAAAAGGCTCACATGCGTGTAGCCGTTTTTCTTCTCCTTGAGCTTCTTCGTTCCGAATACTGACCACGGACGATCAGTCTCGTTTTCCTCGACAACGGGAGCTTCTGCTGCGCGCTCTTCTTGTTTCTGAATGAGCTTGGGCTGGAGCTCTTCGGCGGCGATGCGAGGCTCTGTTCTCTTTTCTTTAGTAATCATTGTCGCCATATAGGAATATTGTATCAGGAAAGGTTTCCCGCGTCGCCCCCTTGCAAGCGATTCGCGTCGGATAACTTTCCCATCCCATTAAGCCGTGCTTATGGCGCTTTGGCAGCCCCCTCCCGCCCCTTATCCACACACCCCCTGGCCTCATTGACTTTTCATCTTGAATCGGCTATATTAACCCTACAAATGGCTTCGGCCTCGCCCCCGCGCAAGCGGGGGCAAAACATTTTATAGGGACCCTACTTTGGCCCGAAGAGTGTTGCCTTGAGAGCCTCTTTTACTTCCTCGAACTTCTCCTCGTCGAGCGTCCCCGCTTTGCGGATCAGGCGCTTCGTGTCGATGATGCGAGCCTGCGATAGAATCACGGACGCTTCTCGTCCCTCGACTTCGCCGATCGGCAAATGATACTTGCTTACCCTCTTCCTGCCGGTGAGCGCCACTCCGAAGAAGGTATGCGCGTTGAAGCCACGGATGATGAGGACAGGCCGGTCGTAATTCTTGCCGGTACCATCCTGCTCGAAACCAACGTTGACGCCGAGAGAGCACCACCACACCTCGCGCTCGTGATAGTACGGCGCTTCAGGGCGGGCATTGATCGCCTGCTTTTGCTTACTCCATCCCTCGAAGTCCTTCTGCATATTTTAAGATATTAGACCCTATTCAGCCTTGCCGTCAAAGAGCGCGACGAAGGACTCAACGGCAGCCTTGACCGCCGCTCGCCCCGCCGTCATGACGATGGAAAGCACTACTCCCCATCCCAGCGTCTCCGGCGTGATGTGCGCGACAGCGAGTTGCGCTCCGAGAGAGATAAAGAAAACGGTGACGAACGTGGTGGTCGAGCTGATGAGATAACGCTTGAGTGTCGGATTCATATATTGAGGTGATTGGTTTGGTTAATTCTCACTACACGGCGAACTGCTTGTTGAGCGCACCGCGCGTCTGCGGCCCGATGTGATTCGGGGACGGCGCGATGCGGTGCGCCTGCTGGTACTTCGAGTTTGCCGTCGCTGTCTTCGGGCCGAAGATGCCGAGTTCATCGGCAGGAATAGGAGCCAGGAAGCCGAGAATCATGAATGCTATCTGCGCGAATTTCACATCGTCGTTCTGATCTCCCAGCGCGAGATCTTCGCCCCACGAGTAATGGAAGTCGGACGGCGAAGGCAGCGCTTTGAGGAAGCCCTGCACGTCCGGCGGGATCTCCGCGATCGCCCACTGCTCGATGAGGTACGGCGCCCATGCCTTCGGGCTGTACTTCGCCCGGCCGCCGTCCGCCCATGCGGAACTCCACTCGTTCTGAAGCCGGTTATAGGTCGCATCGTCCCAGCCGTACGGGGTGAGCTGGTGACCCGATACGATCTGCTTCGGCGGCCGCAGTGGATCGATGTCCTTGTCGGCCCATGACGGCAGCCAGAACTCGCTTCCGATCTGGAACAGCGAAGAGATCGCTCCGTAGAGGTAGATCGCCTGCCTTGTGCTTTGGAAGTCGAGCGGCACGCTGACATAACCGGGTATCTTGTATTTCGCCGCCTCCGCGAACACCGCAGCCGTGAGCTTCTTGTCGTCGCGATACTCGAGTACGGAAAGCGAAGTGTCGTTCGGCAAGGTCGCGGTCGTTGCGCAGCCGTACTGGACTGCGAGCTTGAATACGAGTCGCGGGTATGTGCCGCCCGTTGCCCGGTCTTGCCCGTCGAACCGCTTCGCGAGGATGTCGAGGAATCGCGGAGAGAAGTCGATCCACTTCCCCGTCTTCCTGAACCAGTAGAGCTTCAGGTTGTCCGCAACGCTGTGCGATACGCACGCCGGTTCGAGCGCCTGCATCATCGGTGCTGCGAGTTGCGTCCTGTACGCTGCCGGCAGTTCGACTTGAGCGATAGTCGCCACTGAAGCCGCGGCCGCGTACTCGTCGCGGTAGTCGATCGGAGAGATTATTGCTCCTGTATTTATTTCTTGGTTGTCCATAATTATTTTGTTTCTCTGATAAGATGCTCGACCACCTGCCTTTGAATCTCGGTGCTCGACTTGATGTTCTCCGCCGCCTGATGGATGACGTCCCTGCACTCCGTCATGACTTCGACGGAGCGGTGGTTGTTCGCCTCGACGAAGTTTCTGAAAGCCTCGTCGCGCTCGTTGAGCGCTTCGATGGCGATCTTGAAACAGAGGTAGAGGACGATAACCGCGGCAACGCCTACGCCGAGGTTCGGGAGCACGCTGATAAGGGAGTCAGTCATAGGTTTAGGAATAGATGAGATAGCGAATGATGTAGTTCAGCACTTGGTACGGCTGGAGGTTGTTATGTGCGCCATCCGATCCAACGCTGTCGCTGCTGAAGTTGAGAGTCGATCCGTTCGACCCGTGCTGCGCTGGTGCCGTACCAGAACCCGTACCCGTATTGAGACGGATGTTATGGCTGTGGCTCGGCATTTCTGTTGCGGTAAGCTGATGCGTTTCTTCGCCGCCAGTCGCGCCGAGTGTCGAGAACGTTCCCGCATTCTTTCCGACTGGGACTCGGCCGCGGAGATCGGGAACGTTGAATGTAGTCGTGCCGTTCCCCGCGCCGAACGCGGTGCCGATCGCCGCGAAGAGGGCCGCATAGGTCGTCCTCGAGACCGCGCTTCCATCGCACATGAGGTAGCCGGTCGGAGCCGATGCGCCGGCATACGGAAGTACCGTGCCCGCAGGCACGATCTCCGAGATGTCGGAAGCATCAGCAGGTTGTCCGTTTGCGATCGCCATAAGTTAGAGGAGCGAGCCGTAATCGATCTCGTAATAGGTGCCGGTATTCCCGTTGTCTCCGCTGTTCCCGGTTCCGGCCGCACCTGTACCAGGCGCGCCGCCAGTGCCGCCCGCGAGACTGTAGGTACCCGTCCAGGTTTTCTTGAAGTAGATGAAGAACGAGATGCCGCCCGTGCCGCCTCCGCCGCCGTTTCCGCCGACCATGTTCGATCCTGACGAGTTGCCCGCATTGCCTCCCTGACCTCCGGGTGCCTGGATGGTGAAGGTACCCGCCCAGATGCGCGCGGCGATCCAGATGATGCCGCCAGACGAACCTGAACCGCCTCCGCCGCCCCCTGTGATGCCGGACCCACCTGAGAAGAAAGGACGGCATCCTGAAGCCCCCGAGCCGGAGCCTGCCGGGACGCGCTGAGTGAGATCGAAATCCCGGAACAAGAAGGCGGCCCATTTCTCGCGATGTGGAGCGGTTTTGGAGGCTACAGGCCCAGCCGAACCGCCCCCGTTATTGGCCGAATCTCCTCCCTTTGCCCCCGGATTGCCGATATTCCCCGTTGTCCCGCTCTGGCCTCCTGTGCCGAAGTTGGTCGCCGAGTTCCCGCCGGTTTTCCCTGGCGCGCTTTTGAATGGCCCCGATCCGACAGCGGATGCGCCGCCCCCGCCAGTGCCTCCCGATCCGTTGCCTCCCGGATTTCCCGATGCGTCGATGATTCCCGCTCCGTTGATCGTGTTCTTTACGAAGATGCGGTAGCCGTCAGGCTTGAGTGTGACGCCGCTATTGATCGTGAGGTTGTTGGCGTAGAGTTCGCGCGTGAGCACGTACACGTTCGAGCTCGGGCCGCTCATCATCCCGAAGCTCGCGGAGCCGTCGAGGACTATGTCGCCATCGGAGCCATCGCCGAACACGGCCGGCAGGAAGCCGCCGGGAATCTGCCCGTTCGCGTCGAGCATCGGCACCTTGCCGCTATCGCTCGGCCCCGATGGAGTCGAGACGAAATCGGAAGCGTCTGCTGGTTGTCCGTTAACGATAGCCATAGCTAGGTGATGGTGATGTCGAGTTCGATCGTGGTGTCTTCGCCGGACGCTTTTGTGTACGCCGAGCCGAAGAGAGCGCGGTTGAATATCTGCCCCGTGCCGGTGCCCGAACTTCCGTCCACGAACGAACCGAACTCGTGATAGGTGCCGTTCGCGAGTGCTGCATCCGAGAAGAAGAACTGCATCGACAGCACATTTCCGAACACGCTTCCCGTGACTTTCGCAGCGCGAGCCACCGCCGCCTGCAGCGCGGTATCGCTGGTCGCGGGCGAGGCTGTGCCGGTGCCGATGTCGGCATGCGTGATGTTGAGCGAATAGGTGTCGTCGCCGTTCAGCCGGTCGAGGATGAGGTCTTTCCCGGTATTGGTGCCGGACATGACCAAGTTGCTCGACCAGGGTGATGCGCGAAGGACTTTCCCAGTCTTCGCGTCCGTAGTGACGATGCGTATGCGCCCGCGTATTCCGTTTTGTTCTTTGATTGCGTTCATATTTATGACCAAGTTGCGAAGCCCCAGTTGAATGATCCCCATAGGTACGGCCCGGTCGTTGCGGTCGGGGTTCCGACCGCGTCTGCTACGCCGACCGCTTCCGGGAACACTTCGAGGCGCTCGAGCACTTCGCCGCTTGCTATGACCGGGTCGCCGCCTGTCTTGCCGATCAGGGCGAGCATGATGTCGACGAAGGTAATTTCGCCGGAAGAGATCATTTGCGCGGAATACTCCATGTGGTCGCTCCCGCGCGCCTTGCCCGTGATGCGGTTGATCTTGAACTGCCGGTGCATGTCCCTGATCGTCGAGTTGAGCGTTATCATCTGCCCGCTCTTGAGACCTGTCTGCGTGGTCTTGAAGTTCGCCTCGTAGGTGTTCTGTGAGTAGAGCGATAGTTCCGAAGCCGCGCGACTTTGTGCTTCGGCTACGGATGAGATCGACTTGTCGATAATCACTTCCTGGAATTCGCCGTAGGTCGCAATCGAGGTCTGGTCGCGGACTTGCGCGATGATCGGGATATAGGCATCGCCGTACACTTTCACGATCTGCCCGCTGGTTGGCGTTGTCGTGAATCGCACGAACTTCTGGTTGAAGTTGTAGAGCACCTGCACGCTGCCCGGGCTATCGATGTTGTCGATGCCGACCGTCTGCGCTACGCCGTCGAGTTTCACCTGCACGTTGTCGTACTGGTACGCGAGCGGGAATACGCCGTCCGTGCCGTTAGCCTTATAGACATCGAGAGCGCTTCCTTCGGCGATTGTCTTCTTGTAGTTGCCGCCGCGGACGAATATCGAGTTGCGCAGGTCGACGACCGACTGGTTGATCTCGAGCGATCCCCACTCGAACGCGCCGCTCGTATCGTCGAGTTGGAACGGCGCCGTGTAGGTTTCCTGGTCGAAGAAGTGCAAGTCCATCGAGGGATCGACATACCAGTCCCAGCCGACGAGCTGCGCGAGCTTTATGAGTGATTGCGTGACCTGCTCGTAGTTGAACTGGATCGATGTGACGAGCGGCGCGTTCGCTTTCACGTTCACGACCGTGAAGCCCGAGGTATAGGTCGAGATGATGTCGAGGAATATCTCGTCGGCGGTCTGGTTTGCGTAATTCTTCGCGACGAGCTTCCCATCGAGGTAATAGCTCCAGTCCTTGCAGGTGATGTTGTAGCCGATGAGGATGCCGCCGAGCATCTTCTCGTCCTTTTCGACCACTACACCGCCGAAGAGCTTGATGCTGTCCTGCCAGAGTTCGACCTGCTCGCCGAGCGTTGGTACGTACTTCGATCCGCTCTTCTTCACGGAGAACGAGAGCGTGTCGACCTCCTTGGTAAGCACTTCCGTGTAGGTGAGGGTCGTCCAGTCGATGCTCGTTCCCCTATCTGTGCCGTTTATTTTGAGAGTCAGCATAACTAGATGCGCTGGTTGTAGCGGAGCACTTTCGCGATCTGGTTCGCGAAATCGATGGCTACTTCCCTCGTCGAATAGACATCGCCGTGGAAGTTGATCGTGACGCCGCCGCCGATGCCCGTGCCCGCGAGCCGATTGAGCGGCAGTATTGCTTCCGGCCCCGCTTCCCCCACGACCGCGAGGGTTGGCTGCGTGACGATGCCGCCGTTAGCGAGGAATGGAATCTCGGGAATCTGCGGCACCGAGATCGAGAATCCGCCGAAATCTCCGACGAACGGCACATGGACTTTCGGAACCGAAATCTTTATTCGGTCGAACGCCTGAATGAACGCGTTGATGCCGCCGATGATTCCGTTTATCGCCGCCTTGAAGCTCGCGCCGATCGCCGACCAGATTCCCTCGAAGAATGACTTGATGCCTGTCCAGGCTGCCGTCCACGCAGCGGAGATGGAGCCGAGCATTGCCGAAGTAGCTGCGACGATCTGATCCCAATGGGTGACGACATACGCGACGAGCAGTCCGATGGCGAGACCGAGCGCGACAAGCGCGGTGACGGGGTTCGCCAGGAGCGCGACCGTGAACGCGGCGATAGCTGGGATTACGGTCGTCCATATCGTCACGGCGAAGGACACGATGGCCGCGACCGCATCGGCCGCGACGCTCGCGGCGAACGAAAGGATCGCCGGCCCCGCGCTTGCGATCAGGCTTGCGACGAATCCCGCTATCGCCGGAACGGTCTCCGTGAGGAGCGTGATGCCGAACGATACGATTGACGGGATAGTCTCGGCCAGAAGCGTTGTGCCGAACGCTATGACCGCAGGGATTACGGTCGTGCCTATGAATGTCGCGAACGAGAGGAACGCTCCCGCAAGAAGTCCGCTAAGAACGCCTACGATCGCGCCCGCTACCAGTTCATGCTGCTGTAGCCAGTTCTCGGTAGCTGCGATGATGTCGTTCAGTTTCCCTACGATGGCGTCAATTGCGGCTGCGAATCCGAGCCGCACCGATTCCCATGCCTTCGTTATTGCAGTCGCGAACTCGGCTACTTTCGTCTTCACCTCGCCCCAGTTCTGCACGAGCCATACGATGCCCGCCACTATTCCTCCGATGAGCGCGCCGCCGATGATCCAGGGAGCGAGCGCAATGGCCGCAGCGATGAACGCCGGTATGGTGACGGTGAGCATCGTGATAGCGAGGCTTATGAACGCGGGCATAAGCGCGCCGACTACTGCCCCGGCAACGGCGAAGAGAATGGCTTGGTGCTTTTGCAGGAAGCTCGTGAGGTTCTGCAGATTCTCCGACCATTCCCCGAGATGTACGACAAGAGGATTCACGCCCTCCTCGAGGAACTTCGTAAGCAGCGGGAGCAGATGCTCTCCCACTGCTTCCTCGAGGTTTTGCAGATCGACCTTGAGCACATCCATCTGGCCGTCGAAGGTGTTTGCAAACGCCTGCGCCTTCCCCCCGACGAGGTCTTGGAGCTGCCCGAGAGCTTCGAGCGGCGAAGCCGTATCCTTGAGGCTGATGCCGTACTGCTTGAGCGCGCGTGCATTCCCCTCGAGCACGAGGCCGACGAGATTACCGGCAGTCGAGAGGTCGATGTTCTTATCGCGCGCCAAGTCCATCGCGATGCTGTTCAACTTCATGGCTTCCGTGAGGTCGCCCGTGTGCTGATAGAGCCTTGCGATAGACAGCGCGGTATCCTCGTCGTCGAAGCCGAGCTTCACCGCGGCCGCCGCCGCGTCGAGGATCGTCTGCTTCGCCGTATCGCCCGCGCCTTTGGTGTTGGCGAGCGTCTGGTTGAAGAGCGCCATCGATGTTTGCGCTTCCGCTGCCGCTTTCACCGACACCGTGCCGAACCCGATCGCTGCGGCGCCTATCGCCGCGAGTCCTACAGCCACGGCTTTAGAGGCCGCTGCTGCGGGTTCGAGGTTCTTCTGCATGTTCTGAAGGTTCGAGCTGACGCCCTTGAGCGCCGAACTCGCCTGGTCTTGCAGTTGGACGAGTATGTCGAGTGTTGCGGTAGCCATGTGGTGTTATCGACCCGATCCGTTGAGATGCTTCATGTCGCGCGCCTGCTTTTCTGATTCAGCAGCGAGCAACCCGTACAGCATTTCGACGAACCATGCGGGCTGGCTTTGGTATTCGTGCCAGGTCCAGCCCATTTCCCGGCAGATGATGGCGGCGACTTGCTCAGGCTTGTCGATTCGCCCGAGCTCGAAATAGCGTTGCCAGAGGTACGCTATTTCGCTTCCGCTAAATTTCCGACGACAACCTGTGATGCCTCCTTGAGCACGAAGTCGTATTCGTCGGAGCGCGCGTCCTCGAGGCGGCTCGTGATGTTCTCGGTGCTGCCGTCATACGACACGATCACCGCATCGAAGAGGCTCTTCGCTGTGCGAATCACGCCGACGACCGAGCCGGAAGTCGGGTCTTTGCCGGCTTCCGCCGCTTTAACGCCGTTCGCTTCGAGCACTTCGAGGTACGCGTTGCGCTCTCTCGCCGTGAGATAGGACTTGAGGACAAGCTCCTTGCCCGCTGGCGTGGTGATCGTCTTTGTTTCTCGTTCCATGAATGAAGTGGTTTGGGTGGATAATCTCGACCTCGGGAATCGGGTTCCCGCTGCTTCCCCCGATGGATCAGGGGAAGCGCGGAAGCCCGATTAGTAGCTCGCCTGCAGGTTCACTCCTTTGGCGGTGACCATCTTGCTGTCGCCGGTCGAGTAGTGGGCCTTGAAGTTGAGCTGCTGCGTGACGATGTCGCCGAGCTTGATAGGTCGGGTCGGCGCGCTGAACACAACTTTGGCGAGGTCGATCGTGAGGCCCGGATGCGCCGAAGTTCCGATCGTGACGTCCGTATTTTGGAGGTCGATGCGGAGCGCCTTTGCGGTTCCTGCAAGCGCGAAGCTCTTGAAGGAAGCCTCGGAATCCCAGCGTGCCTCGAGCTGTCCCGTGACGGCGAAGCCCTTGGACAAGAGGTCGTTGAGGCCCGCATTACCGAGCACCATGTCGTCGTCGATCATTCGGTCGAATTTGATCGAGAATGAGCGGATGCTCATCGCGGAAGCTGCGCCGAGGCCCGAGAGATTGCTCGCGAGCTTGAAGATCGCATGCTTGTCGACGAAGCGATTCTCCGAGTTGGTCGCGGGGGTGACATTCGTCTGTACGCCTTTCTTCGCGCGCAAGGTTGCGGAGTACGCGATGAACTTTCCCTGCTCGTAGGTGATCTCGAGCGTGGCGATCTGGCCGAGCGCGAACGCGTAGTCCTGCGCATCGCCTGTAGCGGCCGGATCGTTGAGGAAGAACGTAAGGGACTGCGGCTGGGTGGTCTGCGCCACGCTGACCGTGTGGTCTTTCACGTTGCCCGACCCATCGCTATCGGTAGCCGTAGAGAGCGAGCCGAGGATCGAGTAGAGCAGCAGGATGAACGCCTTGTCGGTGATGGGGCCTTTGACGCTTCCTTCCGACCATTGCTTGACGATCGTCTGCCCCATCGAGTCCTCGACTACTCCCTGCGCTTCCTGATCGAGCGCCTTGTCGTCCGCATCGTCGTAAGACAAGTCGGAGAACGGGAGAAAGAAGCTCGCGGAACTCTCCGCGGTGCCGCGCGTTGCCTCCTTTGCTATGCCGAACTGAATCTGACGCCCGATGATTGGTAGAGTGCTCATAAATGTTGGTGATTAAGGTTGTTCTGGTAGTGGATCGGTCTGTGCCGCAGGCGCTTCCGGCGCGTTGACCGGCTTCCGGGTGCGGCGCCATTCCTCTTCGGCCGCCTGCCTGCTCTTGGCGCGCACGGTCTGAGGGATGTACTCGCCGCTTCCCGCGAAGTGATAGTCCTCGAGCTGCTCGCTGTTCGGACTCTCGACTGCCTTGTTTTTTGAATTCGTAATCATGGCTATAGGGTTATGTTTCTAATCGCTCGCGGCCGGAGCGTGACGACGAACGCCACGTAGGTCTGGTCTGCCGAGGTGACTTCGTCCGGCTCGCTCGCGGACGGCGGGAGTCCCGCGGTCGCCGCGCCGCCGAGCGTGACATCGTTATCGAACTCGTCGAGCACCGCTTCGATCAGCTCTTCGAGATCGGTGCTGCTTGCAAGGTTTTCCTTCTTCTGCACGAACACGATGTCGAACGTGTAGGTGCGCATGTTCGAGTCGTTCGTGTCTTCGACGCTTCCGATGGAGGGCGGTAGGAGCACGGCGCATGGGAATCCTGGGAAATCGGTGTCGAGGATGTTCTCGCGGAAGTCCTGCACGAGATACGCGCCGAGCGTGCCGCCTTCCTTGAGTGCATCGAGATGCCCGGCTATTGCTTGCTTGATGGTTGTAGAGAGCGCGGTCATATCAGGTGTTGGTTGCGAGGTCTTGCGTGACGAGTTCGCCCGCGCGCTTGAATGCCGTATCGATCTCTTCCTGGGACTTCGCGATGATGCGAGGTAGGAAGCGGTTCGGTTTCGTTCCCGGATGGTGGACGAATCTTCCGAAGATTTCCCCGGTCTTCTTATTCGCGAGCACGCGCTTGCGCACCACCGCGATCAGGTGCGGCCTTGTGCCTTCGTGCACGAAGAGCGCGTACCGCGCGTTCGACCAGATGCGACCGGACAGCTTCCCTGTGTTCGCGAGTTCGAGTCCCACTCCGGGCTGGCCCCAGCTCGCTTGGAGGTATCCGGTGCGCAGTCCGCGCGGTGTCTTGAACTGAAGGACATCGCTTGTCGCGTTCTTCTGAAGGATGGCGAGTGCTTTATTTATCGCGTTCGCAAGCCGCGGTGCCGCGATCTTCGGGTAGTCCTTGAATGCCCGCTGCAATTCGGGAAGTCCGCGTATTTCGATGGAATAGGCGTTAGCGCTCATACGAATTGTGGGAGTCGCGCGTAGCGGCTTATGACGTCCTGATCGTCCGCATCGACCGTGTCCTTCCAGGTCACGCTGGAATCGCGTATGGATTCGCTCATCACGCCTGGCTTCTCGCGGCGCTTCCAGAAGCGCACTACCATCCGCTCGCAGAGATCGGTGAGGTCTGCCGGAAGGTTGTGCTTGCTCGGATCGCCGAAGTTTGCGAAATCGAACAGGTATCCGGCCGTGTATGTCGCGCGGAAGGCGCTTAGCGGACTCGGGTATGCCCCGTACATGCGCACGATTCCGCTAACCCCTTCTTCAAGCAGCTCGTATTCATCAGGGAGATATGCCGTCCATTGAGGTGTCGATGGCGTGCCTGCGCGATATTCGAGGCTGGCGAACGAAGTGACGGGTATTTGCCTGAGCGCAAGATATTCCTGCATGCCGCTCAAGACTGAATGCGTCTCGACATAGCTCGCGCTCTTGAATCGCCTTCCGCAGTTGCTCTCGATATAGTCGGTCGCCGCGTTTATGAGTCGCTGAAGCACCGCATCGTGCTCGGATGCGGTTATGTTCAAGCGGTCTTTAATCCGCTGAAGCGTTGTGAGTGCGTGATCGTAGATTTTTTCCGCCATGTTGTTGTTCGGGTTGAGCACCCGCTCCTCCCTCCGATCTGGTCGGAAGGAGTGGCCGATGCTCGACTAGGATTCGGTCGAGGAATTGCCTACCGGCTCCTTGTAAGGGCGCCCGAGAACAGCGGTTGCTCCGATGAGCGCCTTCGGCGAAGTGCCGTTGACGAACGAAGGGGTCATGCTGATCTTGAGATAGCGCTTACGGCCGGTGCCCAGTCCCTCGATGCGAATCTGCGCATGCTTGCCGTTGGCATCGAGCGTGGCGGTTGCCCCGCTGATGTCCGAGTACGTGCCGCCGGATGTGTCGCATTCCGTCACCTTGCAAGCTACGGAGTAGCTGTCAGGAGTGCCGGTTGCGGCTCCGGTCTGCACTTCGACAAGCGCGCTGTTGTAGCCGAGCGTATCGATAGCGCCCGACAGCGCCTCCGCGTTCGCTTGCGCGATCGGTGCGATGCCGAGAACTGCCTTTACGCCGTCATAGACTGAACGCATACGATTCTGGTGCTTACGGTTCTGCTAATTGCCGGTTGCTTCTTCGCTGCCCTCGCCGGCTGGGGCAGACCCGGACTCTTCGGTCGGGGTTTGCTCGCTCTCCGAGTCCTCGGCTTCCGGCTCCTCGTAGGTGCCGGCCGCTTCTTCGGTGGCCTCGTGCGATTCGATCGAGGCATCCTCCTCATCGGAGACTTCCTCGAGGTATTCGCCGATACCGATATTGGTCGCTTCTCGATCCGTGAGCTCGACGATCACGCCGCGCTGCACGATTCCCGAAATGGCCACCGCTTTGAGGACTCGGTACTTGTTCTTTGTTTCCTCGCTCATAGTTGTGAGTGTTGGCTTGGTAATTTCGACCTGTTCAGGCGGCTACGATGCAGCCGTCTTGATGTTCACGAACGCGGCCGCAAGAGCCGTCACGAGCGCGTGGCGGTGCTTGTAGACCAGCGCGCGCTGATCCTTGAGCGCGATCTCTCCCGAGAAGTTGCCGCTCTCGAACTGCGACACGCGCATTTCGCCCTTGTCTCCGTACGCCTGGGCCTTCATGTTGCCGAAGACGCCGAAGAGCTTGCTCGTGCCGGAAGCGCTGTACGCCGGAAGGTGGCGAACGGTGAATACCGGGAATCCGAGCATCTCGCCCGCCGGCTTCACGCCCCCGCCGGTCGGGTTGTTCTGAAGAACTGCAGGAGAAGCCACTCCGCCGAACGGCAGAATGTAGTTGCCTGCGCCGTCCTTTGCCGCGCGAATCTTCGCCCACACCGTGCGGTGGAAGTAGAAGGCTGCGCCGTCGAGGACTGACTCTTCGAGCTGGCCGATGACATCGGAGCTGTCGCTGATCGGATTGAACTTGTCGAATCCGGTTTCTCCGGTCGGCATCGTCCAGGTCGCGACATCAGGGTTGTTCTGCAACCCGATGAACGGAGACCCGGCGCCGGTGAAGGTCTGCTTGTCGACCATGTTCGCAAGCGCCTCGCCTCCGAGCGCGAGAAGCCAGTCCGCGAGGTTCACCGAGGCATCGACCAGGAGGTCGTTGCCGACGACGAACGCGAGCTGCCACTTCTTGACGATGAGGTTCGCTGCGCCGAACGTGAGGGCCGTGAGCGAACCGCCCGCATCGACTCCGAGGTACTCGCCCTCGAGGAACGATCCGGTGTAGTTCGGGATGCCCAGCTCGTCGGTGGTCAGGTCCCACTTGGCGGCCTGACTCATGACGATGCCTACCGACGCGGCGATGCGAGTGATCGCATTCGCCACTTCGCGGGAGACGAGGATACCGCCGCGGTTGTCCTGCTCTTCGAGCAGGGCTTCGTTGGCCTTGGTATCGACCTGCAGCTTGAGGGCTGCGGCCTTCACCACCTCGGCGAAATCCTTCTTCTGCTTCTCGGTGAGGCCCGTGCGGTCATGGCCGTAAAGATTGCGCTCCGTGCGGAGCTTCTCCACGATCTCCTTGGTCTTCTGCGCGGTGAGGTCGCCGACGAACGGAGCGAGCTTCTGCTGCATCAGTTCGTCGAAGACATTCCCCATCACGTCTTTGAGTTGAGTGAGTTGTTTTTCGTCCATATAGATTTAATTCCGCTGAGCGTGCTCCCGCGCGGTCTTGTTGAACCGCTCGAGCGCGCCGCTTGCAGAGGTTGCTATTGCCTGCAAGACCTCGCGCGTGAACCGCCAGTCTTCGAAACCGGCGATCGCTGATCCTGTAGGGGTCGACCTTTGTTTCGGGGGAACTCCATCGAGCTCGTCTTCCCCTTCGTCACCCTGGAGGTAGCCTGCTGTGAGCAGCTCCTCCAAGGCGGCGATCGACGCTTTGGCCGCGTCGATGGCCTCGCTGATAGCGGTCTTCGTCTTCTCGGAAAGAGGCGTTGCCGTCTTCTCTTCCTCTTCCGGTTCGGCAGCTTCAGGCTCTTCCGCCGCTTTTGGTTTCGGCATGCACACGAGCGCTCCGTTCCCATCGCTCTGCATGGTTCCCTCTTCGCCTCCGTCGAGCGTGCAAGCATCACCTTCTTGCGGAGGCTCCGCTTTCTCCTCGAACTTGAGGCCCTTTATCGAGAGCATCTCCATGTCGAGGTCGAGTTCCTTTGCCTGCGAAAGAGATAGGGCGTATGGGTTCGCTGGAACGGGAACGAACGAGAATTCGAGCAGCTCCGCCTTGGTGACAGTGTTGCCCTGCATCTCGCCGACGATGAAGCCGACCGATGTCGTGCGGACGATGCCTGCGTCATAGAGCTTGCGCACCTGTTGCGCGAACGGGTTCGCGTCCGCAGGAGCGAACTTGCCCTCGGCGACAAGGCCCTGCCTGCCGTTGCCGATGTCTTCGATGCTGATCTTGTCGCATACGCCGATCGGCAGCGCGTAGTAGTCATGTCCCCAGAGGACGACCGGGTTCTGCAGGTAGTTGTTGAGATCCCAGCCGTTCTGGTCGACGATCTCGCCCTGCCTGTCGAGGTCTGCGGTCGAAATGACCACGCGGAAGCGCCCCGACTCGTCCGCCGCCTTGGTCTTGGCTATGAAATCGGCGACTTCGGTCGTCGAAAGAGCCGCGACGAGCTTCGCTTTTGCTTCTTCGCTGAACTTTTTTAGGATTTCGTTCATAACTTCTTGATGTTTTCTTTAGGTTTTCTTGATAATTTCTTTATTCATCCGTCAGCTCCTCCGGCCGCACGTAGCAGCGGCAATCGGGATGGAGCGGAGGAGCGCCGACATCGTCGTACGACAGGTCGAGCGACGAGCCATCGCTTCCCTGCACCGTGTCGCCCTTGTCGAAGAAGTTCTGGTCTATCGACACGACCTTCCCGTCGAGCGGCCCGCATAACGGACAGACCATCTCGTCTTCGGCCGTATACCAGCGCATCGACTTCACAACCCCTGACTGCTTCCAGGTCTGCTTGGTCGAGTCATTCGCGACTCGGAACGCTTCGGTACGCGCCACCATCTCTGCGCGCGACTCATCGCTGTATTCGTAAATCTGCGAGACCAGGTTCGTGAGTTCACCTATGGACGCGCCCTGGCTTATGCCTTCGTCGAGCTTGCTCTTGAGGAGTCCGAGAGTGGTCTCGTTGTAGCTCTTGGACATGAGTTCGATGGCTCGATCGAGCGCGCGCTTTACCGCCGGGTTAGCGAGTATGTCGAATTCGTCGATGCCGAGTGATGCCGCCGCAGCACGGCTTTCCTTGTCGTACAGATCGCTAAGCACGGGCGTTGCGAGTGCGATAGTGATCGCTATTTCATCGTCGAGGTTCATGAGCGTACCCGCGTCGATACCTTTTGCGTTCTTCACGCTCTTGATGGCGTCTGTGAGATTCTTCAGCACGCGCTCGTGCTGGCCCTTGTTGAATTTGCGGATGCCGGAAGAGAGCAGCTTTACGTAGTTGTTCACGCGCAAGGCGAAGCCGCGGTATACGACTTCGTATTCTTCGGAAGTGAGATCGGATATATGTTTCTCTGCTATCGACTTCTGCCGTTCTCCCATTTCCTTGAGATTCGCTACCACTCGATCCGCAAACTCCTTGGACAGCTCTTTGCGCATCTTTGCTGCACGCGCGTACTTCACGGACGGACGGCTGCGACCCTTGATTCCGGGCTTTCGCGATTTGGTTGGCTGTTGCTTTGGCGCACCGAGAGGCACTACGCTGAAAGGCACCATTACCTCGTCTCCGTTCTCGATCGGCGAATAGCCGAAGTACCGCTCACGCTGTTCGTTCGGGGAGAGTACGCTTCCCGATGCCTGCATCTCCTGAATCTTGAGTTCGGTGTTCTCCGGCACCGGGTCTTCGAAGTCGAGGTACAGGTCGTCCCCGTAGCGCGGCACAAGGAACTCGTTGAGGTACGAAACGATGAGTTCCATTTTTGGCTTAATCGTTCTCAGCGCGAACACATAGTTTGTCGCCTCGGCATTTGCGCGGTTCACATCGTCGGTGATGCCTAGCACCGTGCGAGGCACGCGGAATCCTGCGAGTACGCGATCGCGCATCATGTCCATCAGGTTGGCGAAATCCATATCCTTCTGGCTTTCTGATGCCTGCGTATACTTCGTGCCTTTCGGAAGCACAAGTGTCTTGTAGGCGCTGTCGTATCCCTTGTGGATCGCCTCGAAAGACTTCTTGATGTAGTCGAGTTGCGCGCTCGTACGCGCGTTCTCGCTCTCGAGCACGCCGCCTATGCGAGCGCCGTTCTGGAAGAAGCGACGATTGAATTCCATTGCGTAGTTATCGGCATCTATCCAGCTCGCTATGGACTGCACCGTGCCGATCCCTTCTTCGGGATCGCTCGGATCGGGGTACTTGAGATGGAGGACTTGGTACGGCTGGAATTCGTATTGCTTTCCCTTCTCCGTGTAAACGTATTTGGAAATGCGGCTCGGGAACGAAGAACGGTCGACGATGATGCGCACGCCGGATGGATTCAGCGGATAGATCGCCTTAGGCTTTCCCCCTTCGGACTCCACGCCGTCGAGGAATATGTAAGCGTTGCCTGCAAGCTCGAGATGCGCGCCCATGGTGTACTTGAGCTCGTAGCCGGTCTGGAATTCATTCACCCCGTCGAGCAGATCGAGAAGCTCGTGCTCAAAAACTTCTTCATCGTCTCCGTCCTTCGAGACTTTGAAGAGACGCCATTGCATATTGGCGATTTCTTCCGCAATAGCGCGCGTACACGCGTATACCCACCCGTTGTAGATGGACATCGCTTTCGCCGCGGTGACGCGCTTCGTTGAAGACCACGACAGAAAAGGGTCATTGCCGACATCAGCGATGCCGAGACCAGGCGTTAAGCCTTTGGTGATTCTTGTGAAGATTTTTTGGAATAGTTCAGGCATTTCATTGCCTGAATACGAAAAGGAGCGGCCCGACATTGCTGTCGTGGCCGCTCCTATCGTTTTTCGATTCGGAGCGCCGGATAGAGACCCGGACGCCTTCCCATATTCAGTTGTGCACTAAGTATACCTCCGGGCGCGTAAGGAGTAAAAATCGACCTCTGTGGACAAGTCTAAATCGCTATAGTTTCAAACTCATTTAGGTCTTCCCCGGCAGCCGTAAGCATCTCCGCATTGCCCTTTTGGGCATCGGTATTGAGCTGCGACTTCCTGATCTCGTACCGGGTTATCTTCGCGCTCTGCACGAAAATGGTGATCTCTCCAAAGGACATCTTCTTCGCCTGCTCGAACGCGCGCAAAAGAGCCTCTTGCTCGGCTGTGATGAGCGCATGCTTGCGCGGGATTTCTGGGTTCTGTTGCGTGTTCATATAGCGATTACTTCTTCCATCTCAAGTCCCTGGCCGACCAAGCCGAGAATCAGATATACCAGCGCGTCGAGCATGTCGTCATGCTCTTCGACACCGAAACCGAATAATTGCAGGAGCAGGTCTTCACATCCTGTCTGCGGAAACCGCACCGTGCCGTTCTTGATGTAGATCGCAGCAACGCGTAAGCGTGCGCGCTTGTCTTTGATCGGCCTCATTCGCTCGACGGGCAAGCCCTTGCGTTCCATCTCGTCATTCGCTGCTTTTTGATACGCCACCTCCTCCGCAAAGAGCACGCTGTTGCCGCCGAAACTCTGATGCAGGGCTTGAGCGGTGCTTACTGTCTCTTGCATATCGAGTCGTGCATTTATCGGGAATGGATGGATGTCGATATACGGATGCTCGTTCTCGTATGTGAGAGAGCCGGATACCATCGACGTATAGTCAGCTCCCTCTTTCTTGCTGATCGCGTAGTCGATGCCGGTTCCGATAAGCGAGGCTTCAGCAGGAAGCGCGTCATAGAAGTGAATTTCTTCCGGCTTCACTTCCTGGCCTTCGTCCGGCACCACTCGCAGCAGCATCTCGCGCTGCCAGGCCACTTCTCCGAGAAGAATCCTCTGCGTATGTAGCGACTCCTCGGTCGGATACATCGATGGCCACTGACATATCCCGTCTTTTACGAGCGGATACTCGAGCACTTTGAACTGCCCCTTCTTCTTCACTCGCGACATGAGGGCATCGGTATGGAGCATGTTGCCGATGAGCACCAGCTTTCGGCTTCTCGCATCCATAGCCGGTATCACCTCGCCTGTGAACCAGCGATCCGTCTTATCCCTGTTCTCTTTCGTGCGCACCCATTCCAAGTCTTCCGGGTCGTCTACTACGACTAGCTTCGGACGATGCTCCTTATGGCGCAGACCACGGACTTTCTGGTTGCGAGAGCGGGCCATGATGCGCACGCCATTCGAGAGCAGCATGTTCTTGCTCTGCCAGTCTTCCTCGCTCTCTAGCGACCAGTCCTGCACGAATTCTCCCGAGATGTTTCCGTAGTCCTGCTTGATGAGCAGGTTGGTATCAAGCTCGTTCTTTATGTTCGCCACGTTGAGCGCGGTCTGCAGTCCCGTGTCGGCAATGAGGATGATGAACGGGAATAGCTCCGGCTTCTCGAGCGCTGCCCAAAGCGGAAGAGCGAACGATCCGAGCGTGCTCTTTGCCGATCCGCGGAACCCCATCACTTCGAGGAACTGGACGCTTGGGTCTTCGAGTTCGTTCACCAGCTCTCGATGGAAGATTCCAGGCGGCAAATAAAACGCGTGGCGCAGGTATATGAGGCAGAATCCCGCAAGGCTCTTGCGGAGCTTCGCGCGCAGCGCAGGGCTACTGAACTGCTGCGCTAGATTCGGCTGGTTCTTTTCCATCGTTTGCATGTGCTTCAGGGAATACGCCCCATCGTTGGAACGCTTCAAGAATCTCCGTCTCTACTTCCGGCATGAGTGGTCGAGCGCGTACGTCCGCCTCGAATGTGCCGAGCTTGCGGTTGAACACGCCAGCATCGAAGAGCTTGTCGAAGACGTCCTTGTGGGCCTCTCGAATCTCCTTTAGAGCAGCCAGTCGTTCGCGCTTCGTCGACTGAGGGGACAGGGCTATCTGCCAGGCCATATGCGTTGTCTCCGTAAGCACGTCCTGGAACGCAGCGAGTGCGGAATTGAGAGCCATCCTGTCTGCCCGCTTCGCGCGCTCGCCGAGTATCTTGTCCCTCAAGCGCGCGATGTAATGCACGTCGAGGCGAAGGCCGAGCTTCTCAAGCTGCTTCTGCATCTCGACGACAGGCATGTCGTGTTGAACGACCATCAGCTTCCTGATGTTCGCAGTGTAGAGACTTACCTGTTCTCGAGATTTCTTCATCCTGCATCTTTATGTGGTTATAGCGACCACAGACGCTTCAAGTAGTCGGTGAAAAGGTAGTCGCTAACTGCGCAATTCACCGCGTTGCCGAGCGCGAACCATCTGTTCGCCATGCTCTCGCCCTCCGTCCATCCTTCCGGGAATCCTTGCAGGAGTTCCGCCTCCCTGCAGGTGATCTTTCGGAACACCCCATCGTCCTGCGTGACGAGCATCCTGCGCCCGCTGCTCGATACGCCCGTTGTGAGCGTGTTCACCCGGTCGTATCCGCCGATCAGCTCGAATCCTTTTCCGCCGCTCGCGACGAACCGGGTGAGCGTCTTGGCGGACAGCTTCTCTTTGGGACCGTAAGCGCCGCGGAAATCCCGGAAGCGCTTGGTGTCGTCGCGAATGACGGGATTCTCTTCGGGAAAATCCTGCCCGCGTCGGCAGAGGAAGAGCACGCGCTCTCGAGCCTGCGCCGAGCCGTAGTGCGCGGAATTGAGCAGCACCGCCCGGACGCTGTATCCGGCCGACGAGAGCAGCTTGAACACGCTCGCGAATGTCCTGCCCTGGTCGTGGGTATAGATACCCTTTACGTTCTCGAGCACTACGAACTCCGGCTTCTTCGCCATCAGGATGTCGTAGATGTAGAAGATCATCTGGCCGCGGCGATCCTTGAATCCCCTGCGCGCGCCTGCGAGCGAGAACGACTGGCACGGGAAGCCTCCGGTGAACACGTCGAAATCGGGCAGCTCTTCCGGCACTATCTTCGTGATGTCGCCGAAATTCTTGTGGTCTGGGTAATGCCGGCCGTAGATGCGGATCGAACTCTCTCGAATTTCGGAGAAGCCAACGCACTCAGCCCCGATCTTTTCGAGGCCCGAATCCAAACCGCCTATGCCGGTGAATGTCGAGAAGTACCTCATAGGAGCCTCAGCATTGCGTCAGGCGTTATGCGACCGTCCTCGATCGCTTCTTTCACTTTCACGTAGTCCTCGAACGATTCGAAGTGAATCTGCGCGCGCTCCTTGAGCTTCGGCGCTTCGGGCGGGAATACGGCGAGGAGGCTGATGCGCGAAGCATCGACATCCGCCTTGTCCGCATCGTCGAGTCCGAAGCCGACGAGAAGCTCTTCCTGCGTGAATCCGGCTGCGAGAAGGACTGACTCGTCGAGATCAGCGAGAAGTGTCCAGTCCCACTCGCCGATATTCTTGTTGCTGCGGAGCATGTACTCCTCGCGTTCGGCTTCCGAGAGCTTTCTGTTCGGCACGCGTACCTCGATCTCCTCTTCGCCACGGCCGATGAGTTCCATGACGCGCAGTCGCATGTGGCCCGCGAGGATAGTGTTGTCGGAATCGATAGCCGGCAGCTCGACGAAGTTGAACTTCTCGATGCTCGCCCGCAGATCAGACATCTGCTGCTCGCTCATCTTGCGCGGATTCTGGTCGTGCGGAACCAGGTCGCTTATCTTTCGGCGCTCTGTGCGCCAGGTTAAATCTGTTTGCATTTTTTGCTTGTAGTTAGTTGCTAAATTTCTCGACCTAGCCGGAATCCCCCGGCTTAAGCAGGTCTCCTATTTTTTTGAAGCCTGTATTTCTTTTTGTATAAATAGTTTCTTTTGTCGTACGCAGATTTTGCGGACGCAAAATTTGCGGGGGTCGCCGACTTTTCCCCAGCCTATGCACAGCCCCCGCATTTTTTGCAGGGGTATCAAAAAGCCCCTGCGGAGGGTGATGGAGGTTCAGTCGGTAATAGATTCGGGTACCGAGCTTCCGGCGCTTAAAGGTCGTGTCTAGGCACTCCCCACGCTCGCTATACGCCTCTACGAGGTGGTGTGTCTCGATAAGCGTCCTGACGGCCACGGATATGGCCCGGTCGCTCCTGCCGGTCTTCTGGCGCAGCTGGTAATGGCTGATCCAGTCTTTCTCCTTTCGTCTTCCAGTCTCCAAGTCTTCAACCCACCCGAGCGTCTGATCGGTGACGACCAGAAGCACCCGCAGCTCTACATCTTTGAGCCGCGGCATCCATTCGCGGATGATGATGTGCGGTATTTGGGTTGTGTTCGGAATGATTGAGTTCATGGGTTTGTTCGGCTCCCCATCTCTGCCCTCACGCTCTCGCGATGAAGGCAGAGTCGAGAGCTGATTAGGATTCGTGGCCGCTTCCTACGCCAAGCCTCCCTTCTCGGATGAGACGTAGTCGCTTCGTCTTCCACAAGTCCTCGCGCATATCGACGTACGCTTCGAAGCAGTGCATATCGCAGAACATCATCGACGCGAACTTCTCCGGCGAAACATGGAAGTAGGTTCTGCGCTCGAGTTCGAAGTCCCAGTCTTCGACCGTGACTTGGCCGCTGATGGACAGGAAGCGCCTCTTTACCTCTGCCGTGCCTTTGCGCCCGCAAAGGACTTCGCCGCACATATCGCACGTGAAATTCTCGATTCGCATAATGCAGTGCTTGTTAGTTCGTTAGCCCTCGATTAATTCTTCTTCTGGTTTCCCGACGACGAAGCGGGTCTTCCCGTCCGTCTTCACGAGATGCGCGATGCCGAGTCGGAGAGCTTCGTCCATGATCGGCTTGAAGCCGCGGCGAATCTCTTCCGGTCGCAATTCACCGATGGCGGTGATGGAAGTCGTGCCGTAGCTCCTGTCGAGCAGATCGAGCTTGAACTGCTTGTCCTTGCCGACCGCGCCAGGCGCGATGCGGGTAAGGAGGCCATCAAGCTCTTCCATCGCCTTATCGCGGTTGCGGCGCCACTCGAAACGCTCTTCCTCCGTGCGGAACAGGAGTGCTGTATCCGCTTCGGGAGTCATGAACGCATCGCGAGGCATCGGGTTGGTAAGCAGAGCGTCGATCGCCGGAGCGAACGCCTCATAGCCCGGATTCTTGAACGTCTGGCCATCGAGGAGCGTCGAGCGATCCTTGATAACCGTTGCTTCACGCCAGACTTTCTTGTCGTCCTGCAGCACCTCTTCGAAGCGCTCCATGAGGACGAGCATGTCCGGCTCATAGGCGGTCTCGCCTTCGACTTTCATCTTGATGCCGGACTTGAATATCTCGCGCTTGCCGGTCTCCTGATTCTTCTCGTTGTCGTACTCGTATCCGGCGCGGCCTGTGAAGATCGCGTGGTACTGATCGCTAACGAACGGATCGGAGAACTCGCGCTTCCAGGTGGGCTTGATAACTCCCCAGTCCTGGAACTCGAGACGAGTGCGACGCACTTTCTGGGTATAGGACTGAAGGAACTCTTCCCACACGTGGGAAATCGAGTCGATGAGCAGAATGTCAGAGACTCCGGAGCGCATCTTCTCCATCGTCTGCTTGAGGTCTGCGAGCGACTTCGACTCGCGGACGAGCACTTCGATTCCCGCCTCTGCGAACATCGGCTTGAGGAATTTCGATGCCTGTTCGGTGTCGAATATCACGATCGGCTTCTTGGAACCTATCCGCTTGTGCAGGCCGATCGCGATCTGCGCTGCGGTGTGGGTCTTGCCGCTACCGGCGAAGCCTTGGAAGGCTGCCTTGAAGTAGGGCTTGGTGTTGCCTATCGGCGCGAAGAAGTCGTCGTATTTGACGGCTACTGGCTGCGCCTTCGGCTTTGCGGGGGCTTTCGCCCGGGTTGCTGTTGCTGTGGTCATAGTTGGTACTTGACCCCGGAACCCTACGGATATATGCTTTAGCTGTTCACTTCTGAAGCACTCCCGTCCGGGGGTGTTTTGGTTTTAATCTCCTCGTTCCCGCCATACGTTGCGATGATCTTCTGATCCGAAAGCACGGCGCTTACTCGGAGGGCAAGGGATATGCCTAGCTGGGGGTGCACGTGGCCGTCTTGTTTCTCACTCGCCTTTTCGCGAGTGAGAAGAAGCAATGCCCTAAGACTGCCTGTTGACCAATACGCGAGGTGGATATGGTTGTGAGACTCTTTCGTGCCGGTGATCTCATCGACCAGTTCGGTACGGCTTAATATCTCGTCCAAGACCTCCTCTCGGGTCATTTCTTCTACGTTCTCCACATGATTCACGTTATTGGGGCTGATAATGTTTCGACCTTCGAGCGCTTTCGCGCTCGGCATTGCCATCGGCAGTCCCGTGATACGCGTCCGTATCACTCTCCGGCCAAGAAGGAAGCCGGAGGTCGACCGATGGCAAGGCCAAACGAAAAAACCTCGCGAGAACGCGAGGTTTTTCTTTTGCGGCCTATTTGATGCTTACTTCTTAGGGAAATCCAGGTACTTGCCTGCTGCTATCACGTGTCTCACCAGTGTCTCCGTGTACCCCGCTTCGTTGTCATACCAGGCAAGGACCTTTACGAGGTTGCCGTCCACGACACGTGTCATACCAAGATCAGCAATCGACGCAAAGCGTTCGCCGATGATGTCGCTTGAGACGAGCTCTTCATCCGTTGCGGAGAAGATACCTTTCCAGCGATCGGAGTTTGCAGCGGCACGAAGTGCTTCGTTCACCTCTTCTGCCGTAGTTGAGCGCTTCGCGATGAAGGTTATGTCCGCGATAGATCCAGCTGGTACTGGCACACGGAGCGAGATGCCATCGAACTTCCCTTCGAGTGAGGTGTACGCTTTAGTCACCGCGATCGCAGCCCCCGTTGAAGTTGGCACGATGTTCTGGGCCGCTGCGCGACCCTCCTTCATGTCCTTTTTGGCAGGACCATCGACGATAGACTGGCTCGCCGTGTATGCATGGGTCGTCGAGAGAATCGCCTTTTCGATACCGATCGCTTCATCAAGGATCGCAATGACCGGACTTGCAGAGTTCGTCGTGCATGACGCATTGGATGTGATCTGGCAGGTGCCGAACTTATCATCCGGAAGACCCATAAGAATCGTCGCACCAAGTTCCGAGTCTGTCTTCACGGGTGCAGTGATCACTACACGCTTCGCGCCAGCATCGATATGCGCTTTCGCTTTGTCATAGTCGGTAAAGAAACCAGTTGATTCCACGACTACATCAATCGCAAGATCTTTCCATGGAAGCGCCGATGGCTCCTTTTCAGAAACGAAGTGTACTTCCTTATTATTCACGAACAACTTTCCATCTTTGGTTTCAACTGGAAACGGCGCACGCTTGTAGACCGTGTCGTATTTAAGGAGATAGGCGAGGTTCTCGAGAGAACCGAGGTCGTTCACTGCGACGAGCTCGATCTCGGGATTATCCCAGCTCTGGCGGACAAATGCGCGGCCGATGCGGCCAAAACCGTTGATTGCGACACGAATAGGCATAATTGATTCTTATTTAGTACCTTTCTAGTGTACCACCCTCCCGCTCCGTAAATCCTTCTGAACTAACACGACTAGGGAGTGGTACTGGTCGCGGTGCTTCCGCCGGTTATACCTGCGGTGCCAGTGCTGCTTGAGCTGCCGCTACCGTTGGTTGTTGTGCTTCCGCTGGTGCTGTCGCCAGTAGTGCTGCTCGCGGGAGTGGTTGTGGTTGTGACAGTCGGAATCGCAGCGACGGTGACGACGCGAGATGCGGTGCCCGTGTGCCCTGCCCCATCGGTTGCAGTGTAGGTAAGCGTATACATACCTGGCGTATTCGTATCCACGGTGCCGCTCACGCTGATAGAGCTCGTGATGTCAGTGCTGCTTGCATCGACTGCAGTCGCGCCTGGATCAGTGAAGAGATCGCCTTGGTTGAGTGAGATTGCTGCATCACCCGTAAGCGTTACGACTGGTGCGTTTGAATCTTGCGCGCTGGTGCCGGTGGTAGTACCGCTGCCAGACTCGCTCACGGTGCCAGTTGGTGCAGTGCCAGTGTTCGTTGCGCCTGCATTCCCTGCTGCTGCAGTGTTGCTGGTATTGCTGGTACCGGTCGCGCTGCCGCCGAAGAGGCTGGAGAGCCAGCTACTGAAGCTGAAGGAGCCTGTGTTGCTTGGTCCGACCGGTGTCGAAGTCGCGATCTGTCCTGCTGTCTGGACGATAAAGTAATCGAAGGTGACATCATCATGCTGTGCCTGGCTCAAGAAGAGCGTGAAGCTGCCATCCTGCTTCTGCGAGACGTACCAGTTGCCGTTGAGCGCTGATGTGAGCGTGATCGAGACTTGCGATGATGCGAGCATGTGCGCGTTGCTGATCGTGACACTCATCTGGCCGCCCGGCACAGTACCTGAACCAGCAGCCGATGATGTGTCTGCGTCCTTGCTGAAAACGAGATCCCGTACGACGAGCGTGTTGAACTGCGCGATGCCCTTCTGGATCAAGATGCCGAAGTCCTGAAGCGCAGTCGCGATGGTCGAGCTTGAGATGCTCTGCGTGCTCGTCGCTGTCTGGATGCCTGCGATCGCCGCAGCGAGCGAGCTGGTCGAGATCTGCATGTTCTCGAGGATCGAGACACGATTCTGGAGGCTTGAAACCTGGATCGAGAGCGAGTTCGTGCTTGATGCGTTTGCTGAATTTGCAGCAGTCGTGGAAGCGAGCGAACGTGAGAGTTCCTTGATTGCATTCACGCTGGCTGCAAGGATCGGACGATCGTTCAAGGTGAGGTATCCGCGTGGATCGACGCTGACCGCATCAGGAATCGCAGCCTGCACGTTCTGCGCGGAGAATCCGGCATTCTGCTGCATCTGATCGAGACCTGAAGTCTTGTTCCAGTGGTAGAGGATCGGGTTCAACTTATTGATCGCATCGAGGCCGAGCGTGAACTGGCCGTTTACATCCTTGAGGCGCTCGTCAGAAGATACGGTCACGTTGCCGAGTGCGTCAGTCTGAAGCGTACCTGAGCCGAAGCCTGCGAACTGGATGGTACCGGTCGTGGTGAGCTGCGCGCCTGGAGTCGTGGTGCCGATACCGACGTTACCATTGTTCAGCACTTCGAGTTTCGTGGTTGCGTTCGTGATAAGAGCGATATTTCCTGCAGCATCAGCACCAATACCAGTCGTAGCGTCTGAACGGTTCGGTACGATAGTTGGAACAGTGCCAGATGGAGCCCCTGAAGTAAGCTGGTAGCCTGATGAGTTATTCGACAAGATATTCGATAATGCACTCAATGAGTTACTATTGAATGTGATACCTCCCGTCGCTCCAACGTTCATGCGCAACACGCCTCCGGTGCTGATCGCAAATGCTCCCGTTGCAGATTCATAGATACCTGTGTTCGGTGCGTCACTGAATCCAAAGGATGGCGCGCTGACAGTTCCTGCAGGAACGACGAGCTGTCCAGCACCGAGCGAAAGCGCTGCCATTGGCGAGGTTGTTCCAATACCAACGAACCTGCCATTGGACTGGAGGATCAAGGCGCTTCCTGTACCCGTACCTGAGTTTAAGACCGCAGTGTTGGTTCCAAAAATGCGACCGATAGTTAAGAAGTTATTGCCATTTGAGTTCAGATTCATCAAATAATTCGATTGACCATCCGAACTAGAGAGGGCGGACTGGATGGATAGGAGAGCGTTAGGCGTCGAAGTACCGATGCCTACGTTTCCGGCGTTCGTCACATCGAAGAGATCCTGCGCGGTCGAGGTACCCGCACGGATGAGGTAGCTGCTGCCAGAGCCGAGCGAAGTTTCAGTTGGCTTGATGCTAAGAGCAACGTATCCTGCCGTGCCTGATTGTGTAAGGTTTCCACTAATACCAAACATGTTCGTAGTGGCACTTGATGCTGAACTTCCATAGGTATCTGCTACAAGGTTTGTACCTGACGAGCTGAGTGTCTGACCATTACCCAGATCAATGTTTGAACTCGAGTTTATCTTGAAGAGTGTCGTGCCGTTAATTGCGAAGTTGAGGTTACGAG